>JAJPYT010000071.1 GCA_021204845.1 Prevotellaceae bacterium
GTCCGCCCGCCTTCCCGCCTTCCCGCCTACCAATAACCGAACCAGAAAGACCTACTTATTGTGTTTTCCTTTTGCAGGTAAGCGGCAGTGTTTAGCTGCGGCTGGTCTGAAGACCGCTCTTGCTAAGCTTCATATCCACGAATCGGGCACGGCTGCCCGGCGGAGCGGAGGTGAGCAGCTGGCGAATGCGGGCGGCGGCTTGCGGGTCGCGGGCAACCATGTAGAGGAAGCCTCCTCCACCAGCGCCAGGGAGCTTAAGACCAAGGCACAGGGGGCTGACTCTGTCGATGATGGCCCGCACTTCGGGCGGACAAGTGCCAGAGTCGAGCAGCTGGTTCTGGGCCCACGTCTTGCCTATGAGGCGGCCGTAAGAGGAGAAATCGCCCTGCATTATCACCTCGTGCAACTGCAGCGCATGCTCCTTCATTCGGGCGAGCAAGGCAAGTGTGCGATTGTCGGCGAGAAACATTCCACGTACTATCTCTGAGAGAATCTTCTTTGCCGTGCGCGTGATGCCAGTGTAGTAAAGCAAATGGCAGGGAGAGTAAGTGGCGTCGGTGAAGAGAGAGTCGGGCAACCAACGAACCACTGGAGTCTGGGGACAGCCTGGGGAGGTGCGCAGGAGCTTCAGCCCGGGCATAACACCGCCATACTGGTCTTGCCATCCGCCACCTGTCGTGAGCATCTGCTCCAGAACGAGAGTGCGGCGGCAAACCTCTGCCCTGTCCCACGAGAGACCGCAAAAATCGCTTACGGCAGCCAGCACCGTGGAGGCGAGGAGACTGCTGGTGCCCATGCCGCTGCCAGCGGGCACGGCACTGAGAAGCGTGACTTCCAGGCCGCAACCGAAAGCGCGGAGCTGGTCGGCAAGCGTCTTGTACTTCGACCGCGAGAAACGAGGCAGGAAGCCAGCCAGCGCAAGAGCCGCCTTAGGTATGGAGAAAGGACTGCCCACCCTGGCAAAATCCCCCAATTGTTCATAAGTGGTGACCACCTCCTGGGCTCCCAAATCTATGCTGCGGAGAATAATCCGGGGCTGGGCGGAGCATTTGACGTATGCCTGCAAGGGAGGCTGGCCATTTAGCTCAACAGCCACATTCACAACGTTGCCCCCGTCGGTGAGGCAGAAGGGGGGAGTGTCGGTCCAGCCGCCGGCAAGGTCTATGCGCAGAGGGCTGCGGCTCCAGACAATCTGGTCGGAGGAGACGGCTCGGTAGGGATTCTGAGGCTGCGAGACGGCATCGGCGACGAGAGCATGGCGCAAGAGGGAAAAAGCCTGCCTCTCGTGGAGGCTGCCGTCACGCTCCTGCAAGCGCTGCAACTGACTGCGGAACATCTGGTCGCTGACTCGCTTAAGCAGAGGCTCGCCCTCGTCCAGCTCTGCCGGCACTGGCACTCCCAGCTCTGAGAACTGGCGCGCCATATCGCCCAAGTCGGTCTGATAGAAAACGCTGAACCTGTGATTGACAGCCAACTCGGAGAGGTTTTCCTTCAAGAACTCCTGCCGCTGCGCCGCAAGCCTGCTGGCGTTGGCGGCGTTGCCCAAGTCGCCAGCGCTAACCTTGGCAGACCGACGATAGAGAGCCTCGCCCTCAGCGCCCTCGCCCGTGAGCATCCAGCGAAGAAGCGGTTCCATATCACGCACATCGCTCACGACGGGGAAAAGGGCGGAATATTGAATGTCGGCACTGCCCTCAAAGTCCTCGGCTCGCAAGCCATGGGCAGAGAGCCATGTGGAGACTGAGATGCCTAAATAACGCGTGGAACAGTCGGCAAGCGAGCCGCTGAAAGCATCGTCGAAACCGTAGGGGCGAAGCACATATTCCCGCTCTCCCCAAGGAACGACGTCGACGCACACGCCTGCGGGAAGCGTGATCTGCCAGTCGTTTTGCGGCACACCGGTTATTATGTGGCTATGGCTGAGCGTCCAATGCCGCCCTACACAGGAGTTCTCTATCCAGATATTCTGATTGTCAGACGTGAAGCAGACCTCGGAATGGGAATTCTGGATGAAGATGGAAGGATGGGGCTTAGTGCACACGTGGAAAGCCTGCCGCCCCTCGGGCACAAGATTCTGCAGGGCAAGCGTGCTGCCAGTGAGCTCGCGGCTGGTGCCGAAATGATAGAACTCGCCGTCGCGCAAGGGAACCACAGCCACAGAGAGAGCCGCCACATCGGGGTCGCAGAGAGCAGGACTGTCACCGAGCGCAAGACCAAAAGTGCCATACATGTCGTAAAACGCCATCTGTCCGTCGGGAGCGACGCTTCGCCGCATCAGCACCTCTACGGCACGGTCGCTGAGAAGCCATATGCCAGTGTCGAGCAGCAGTTGGTGGTCGGGGAGCAGACTGGCCATCTCCCTCACCGAGGGCTTCTGCAACATGCGCATGAGACGCTGCGGAACGGTAGGACTTGACACAAACACCCCATGGCGCGATGCCAAGGCAGGGTCTGCCCAAACGCCATAGACTACGACATCGGCCTGCGGAACATCGGGGAGACGGCCCAGCCTTACGAAAACATCGCCACTGGCGACAAGGGTGTGCACCGTGGAGGGAGCAGCCTCGAGAATGCTCTCGTAGAGCGGCAACTGCAGCTGCAAGAGATTTTGCGATATGCGCTGCCCGCGCGCCCAGCGAAAGACGGGTATGGGGGTGAGAACCTTGCCTACAGGGGCGTAAGCCGGCAAGCGGCGGCTCTGACCGCCAGCGTGCAAGAGAACACGCTTCTCACTGGCGAGCCACGCGTCAAAAGGGAGCTGTGGCTCTGTTGCCTCGTGACACGAGCGGAGCAGCCAACACGTGCCGCCGCCAGAGCCCAAGCGCCTGTCCTGGGGGTCGCTCGTGCAGAAATACTCATCCGTGCCCGCCTTCTCCACTTCGTGGAACCGGCTTACTAAGCTGGGAGGCAAGGAGAGCAGCTTCTTCATCTTTCTGAAAAGGGCGTGAGAAAAGGACTCGTTTAACGCTCTGCCCTAACGGGATTGTTGAGGAAATCGGCGTATGCCAGGCGTATGCCGTCGTCGAGTTCGGTGCGGTAGGTCCAGCCAAGGGCTGTGGCCTTGCTCACGTCCAGGAGCTTGCGAGGCGTGCCGTTGGGCTTCGAAGTGTCCCAGCGTATCTCTCCCTCGTAACCTACCACATGCGCCACCTTCCGCGCCAGCTCACGTATTGTGAGCTCTTTGCCAGTGCCGGCATTCACGGTCTCGTTGCCGCTATAGTGGTTCATAAGGAAGACACAGAGATTTGCCAAGTCGTCAACGTAAAGGAACTCGCGCAAGGCGCTCCCGTCGCCCCAGCAGGTGACACTTGGGGCGGCGCTAAGCTTTGCCTCATGGAAGCGGCGGATGAGAGCCGGCAACACATGGCTGTGAGTGGGATGGTAGTTGTCGTTGGGCCCGTAGAGATTGGTGGGCATCACGGAGATGTAGTCCGTGCCGTACTGACGGTTGAGGAACTCGCAGTATTTCAGTCCGGTAATCTTGGCGAGGGCATACGCCTCGTTGGTCTTCTCCAGTTCGCCAGTGAGCAGGCAGCTCTCGGGCATGGGCTGGGGCGCGAGGCGCGGATAGATGCACGAAGAGCCCAGGAACTCGAGTTTCTTGCAACCGCCAACCCATGCGGAATGCACCACGTTCATCTCCAGCATCATGTTGAGATACATGAAATCTGCCAGGGCGCTTTGGTTGGCTTCTATGCCTCCCACTTTGGCTGCCGCCAGAAAGACGTATTCTGGTTTCTCGGCAGCGAAGAAAGCCTCCACCTGAGCCTGGTTGCAGAGGTCCAACTCCTGATGCGTGCGCATGATTATGTTGTCGTAACCCTGGCGCTGCAACTCACGCACTATCGCGCTGCCCACCATGCCGCGGTGACCAGCAACATATATTTTCGCTCCTTTCTCCATCCGAGGGCTTGAAAGCCCCCGGCTACCACTGTTCAGGTCCGCCTTCCCAAGCGACTTATCAGACGTCGCTTGCTCTCCAAAATCTATCATACCGCTTTTGCCCGCTGGGGCTGTATAAGAATTGTCATTCATTTTATTTATCTACTCCTCTCTCAAGATATTCCGCCAGATTGATGCGCATGACGTTAGCCACGTGCTCTGCCGCTATTTTCTGCATATCGTGCTTTACCATGATGGCGACCAACTGCTCGAAAGTGGTCTTAGCCGGATTCCAGCCTAAAACGCGGCGTGCCTTCGAGGGGTCGCCCAAGAGATTCACCACGTCGGTGGGGCGATAGAAATCCTCGCTCACCTCCACGAGGCAGCGCCCGGTGGACTTGTCGTAACCTTTCTCGTCGATGCCCTCGCCCTTGAACTCAAGTTCTATGCCAACGGTCTTGAAAGCCAGATAGCAAAACTCCCGCACGCTGTGCTGGACTCCAGTCGCGATGACAAAATCTTCGGGCTTCTCGTGTTGCAGAATCATCCACATACACTCCACGTAGTCCTTGGCGTAGCCCCAATCGCGCAGACTGGAGAGATTGCCAAGATATAGCCTATCCTGCTTACCCTGCGCTATGCGCGCCGCGGCAAGCGTTATCTTGCGCGTGACGAAGGTCTCGCCCCTGCGCTCGCTCTCGTGGTTGAAGAGGATGCCGCTGCAACAGAACATGCCGTATGCCTCGCGATATTCCTTCACAATCCAGTAGCCGTAGAGCTTTGCCACAGCGTAAGGGCTGTAGGGATGGAAGGGTGTCTCCTCGTTTTGCGGCACCTGCTCCACCTTGCCGTATAGCTCGCTGGTGGATGCCTGGTAGATGCGGCAGGTGCCCTCCAAATGATTGGTTCTCACCGCCTCCAGAACACGCAACACGCCCACGGCATCGACATCGGCTGTGAACTCGGGAGCGTCGAAACTTACCTGCACATGGCTTTGCGCCGCCAGATTGTATATCTCGTCGGGGCGCACCTTACCCACCAACTTAACCAAGGACATGGAATCGCCCAAGTCGGCATAATGAAGATGGAAATTGGGCAAGCCCTCGAGGTGGGCTATGCGCATTCTGAAATCTACCGAGCTGCGACGTATGATGCCGTGCACCTCATAGCCCTTCTCCAGCAGGAACTCACTCAGGTAAGAGCCATCCTGCCCCGTTACTCCTGTGATAAGGGCGACTTTTTTCTTTTCCACTGACTTATATATGTATTATTTGTTTCCAGGCGCGGCACCGCTGAACTCGCGTATTCTCTGTTCCTCCGTCAACTTGCAGATGAGCAGCGAACCGTCTTTCTCCGCGACTATGTAGCCGTTCAGTCCCTGCACTATAACTCTCTCTTTCTCAGGCATGCGTATGATGCAGTTGGCTGTCTCGTAGACATCCACGTTGCCAACGATGGAGTTCCCCTGACTGTCTTGCCTTGCGCTCTCGTGCAGAGCCTTCCACGTGCCCAAATCGCTCCAGCCAAAGCTTGCGGGATAGCAGAAAATCTCGTCCGCCCGCTCCAGCACGGCGTAGTCTATGGAGATGCGCTCACAGGCAGCGTATGCCTTGTTGACCTCGCTTTGCTCCTGGGGAGTGCCGTAAATGTCGAGCAGCTTCTCGAACTCGTTGGAAATGGAATTGGCATAGATGCGCAGCGCGTTCACAATGGTGTTGACATTCCAGATGAAAATGCCGGCGTTCCAGAAGTAATTGTTGTCGGCGAGATACATCTGGGCCGTCTCAAGGTCTGGCTTCTCGTGGAAAGCGTCTACCCTATAAATATTCTTGTTCCGGGGGCAAGAGGCGGTCATGTCCAGTTGTATGTACCCATATCCCGTGTCGGGGCGTGTCGGCTGCATGCCTAAAGTGACTATGGAATCGCTCTCCCCAGCGAACTTCAGGCTGGAAGCTATCACGTTGCGGAACTCGTCTGTGTCCATCACGATGTGGTCACTGGGCGTGACCACAATGTTGGCCTTGGGGTTTATGCTCTTTATCTTCCAGCTGGCGTATGCTATGCATGGCGCTGTGTTGCGGGGGAAGGGCTCCTTCAGGATGTTCCTATGCGGAAGCTCTGGCAATTGTTCGTGTACTATGGGGGCATAACGCTCGGAGGTGACGACCCACGTGTTTTCTTCAGTGACAATTCCCTTGAAGCGGTCGAGCGTCAATTGAAGGAGCGACCTTCCACACCCGAGGACATCAATGAACTGCTTCGGCATCTGTTCGGAGCTGATGGGCCACAAGCGACTCCCCACTCCGCCTGCCATGATTACGAGATGGTTGTTTGATGCTGACATTTACTGTTTTTTTAGATATTCTGGTGCAAATGTATTAAAAAATTGGCACTTTTCCATGATATTTAGAACAAAAAGACCACACCTGCCAAACATTTTTGTGAAAGTTATGCGCCCCAAGGCTCTCTTTTTGCAAAAAGCTTGCAATAATTAAGAAGAAAATCAATAACTTTGCAAGCGCAGAAACATTTTTATCAGGTAAAAAGAACAAAAAGAAGATGAAAGCATTTGTATTTCCCGGTCAAGGGGCCCAGTTCAGCGGCATGGGTAAAGAACTTTACGACACGAGCGAGACAGCCAAGGCTCTATTCGACAAGGCTAACGAGATTCTTGGCTTCAACATTACTGACATCATGTTCAGCGGCAGCGCTGAGGATTTGAAACAGACGAAAGTGACGCAGCCCGCTGTTTTCCTTCACAGCGTTATCAGCGCCATTTGCTTGGGCGAGGCTTTTGCTCCCGACATGGTGGGCGGTCACTCTCTCGGAGAGTTCAGCGCTCTGGTGGCGGCTGGCGCTCTCCAGTTCGAGGATGGCTTGCGCTTAGTGCACGCACGCGCCCTCGCCATGCAGAAGGCTTGCGAGAAAGTTCCTGGCACTATGGCTGCCATCATAGCCCTGCCAGACAGCACAGTGGAGCAGATTTGAGCCGAGGTGAGCACAGAGGAGAAACCCGTTGTCCCAGCCAACTACAACAATCCCGGCCAGCTGGTGATAAGCGGCAACAAGGAGGCTGTGGAGGCGGCTTGCGAGCGACTGAAAGCAGCGGGCGCAAAGCGCGCGCTTCCCCTGCCAGTGGGCGGAGCCTTCCATTCACCCCTGATGCAACCGGCAAAAGAGGAGTTGCAGGCTGCCATCGAGGCTACCGATTTCGCTACACCTAAATGCCCGGTATACCAGAATGTGGACGGCAAGGCCCACACCGACGCTGCTGAAATAAAGCAGAACCTGATTGCTCAGCTTACGGCAAGCGTACGCTGGACCGAGGAGGTTCAGAACATGCTGAAGGCTGGAGCCACGGAGTTTACCGAATGCGGTCCCGGCAAGGCTCTCCAAGGGATGATTGCCAAGATAGCAAAAGGCGTGGAAGGTATTGTCATCCAGGGACTGTGATGAACCAGAAAATTATTATATATCAAGTGCTTCCGCGCCTGTTTGGCAACGACATACGCACTTGCCAACAGTGGGGAGACCGCAACACCAACGGTTGCGGAAAGATGGACGATTTCACCTCCATCGCGCTTAACAACATTGTCGCCTTGGGTGCCACACACATCTGGTACACAGGGCTTTTGGAGCATGCCACACAGGCAGATTACTCCATTTACGGCATACGTAGCGACCACCCGGGCGTGGTGAAAGGCATAGCGGGCTCTCCGTATGCCATTCGTGATTACTACGACATAGACCCCGACCTTGCGACCAGCGTGCCTGCCCGAATGATGGAGTTTGAGGCTCTCGTAAGCCGCACCCACGAGGCTGGGCTGAAGATGATTATAGATTTCGTCCCCAACCACGTGGCAAGGCAATATCGCAGCGACGTGAAGCCTGAGGGCGTGGTGGACTTGGGAGCTAACGACAACAGCACGGAAGCCTTCCTGCCGCACAACAATTTCTATTACACTCCCAACGAGGAGCTGCACGCCAGCGATTTCAGTTTAGGCGGTTACAGGGAATTCCCTGCCAAAGCGACGGGCAACGACAATTTCTCCGCATGGGTAAGCCGCAACGACTGGTATGAGACCACTAAGCTGAACTACGGGGTGGACTACCTCAACGGACGCGCCTGCCACTTCGACCCCGTGCCGCGCACGTGGAAACAGATGCTTGACATTCTGCTATACTGGGCTGCGAAGGGCATAGACGGCTTCCGCTGCGACATGGCTGAGATGGTGCCTGTGGAGTTCTGGAAATGGGCGATAACGCAGGTGAAGGCGAAATATCCTGAGATAATCTTCATTGCCGAGGTTTATAATCCCGCTGAATATCGTAATTACATCTATCAGGGACATTTCGACTACCTGTATGACAAGGTGGGCATGTACGACTGCATGAGAGCCGTCATCTGCGGCAACGCGCAAGCGGCGGACATAACTCACTGCTGGAAGGATGTGCACGACATACGCTCCCGCATGCTTTATTTCCTGGAAAACCATGACGAGCAGCGTCTGGCGAGCGACTTCTTCGCGGGCAGCGCCTCCAAAGGACGTGCGGCTCTCATAGTGAACGCTTGCATGGGCAACAATCCTATGATGATTTACTTCGGGCAGGAGCTTGGCGAGCGGGGCATGGACCAGGAGGGCTTCAGCGGACGCGACGGCCGCACTACTATTTTCGACTATTGGATGGTGGACAGCATACGTCGCTGGAGAAACGAGGACCGCTTCAACAACCGCCAGCTCACCCCTGCCGAGGTTTCACTGCAGCAGTTCTACAGCCGTGTGCTAACTCTTTGCAACCAGGACGAGGTGCTGCGCGAGGGCGAGTTTTACGATTTGATGTATGCCAACCTGCGCAACCCCGAGTTCAACACGGGCAAGCAATACGCCTTCCTGCGCCACGCAGGCAACGAAGTGATTCTGGTAGTGGCAAACTTCGACGAACAGGACGCTCAGTTGGGCGTGAACATTCCGCAGCACTTCTTCGAGCACTACTCCCTGCCCGAGCGAGACGACGTGAAAGTAAAGGGCCTGATGTCCAACTCCTTCTTCCACTTCTCCTTCAACAGCCACACCCCCACCCGCGTGCTCGTGCCCGCACTGAACGGCAGAATCCTCAGATTCACTTTATAAACAAGCGACCATACCTAATAGAATAAGGAGGGCTCACACAAGATGCGGAGCCCTTTCTTTATTTAATATCTGCAAAGCAGAAAAGCGACAAAATATGGTTACTTATATAAATCTATCTTCTCTATTAAGTCCGAATTCTGGGTATAAGGTATAATTCTTTTGTGCTGTAGACGACCAACTATCACGCCTGGATGAGTGTTGAACTTATCAGCGTACACCATGATTGCCGCAGCGGAGAAATCCCCACTCTTTATCACCTCAGCCTCTTCTGCTTGCGAAAGCAACAAATTGGCGGCAAAACTATCGGCTGCATTCTCCTTTTCCTGTTGCTTGTCAATGTAATCCGCACTCTCCAGGAAGATGTCTTTCTTCCCATGAAGCAAGATGTGCGCCAGCTCATGGAAGAATGTGAACCAAAATATATCATTCCGTTTGTGCCTTCCTGTTATCTGGATGCAGGGTACGTCATTAATCCATCGAGTAGAGCCGTTGATAGGCGCTTTGGGCAAACAAGGTGTATAAATAAGTTTCACGCCATGTTGCCCGCAAATGTTTTGCAACTCTTTAGCGAAACCTTGCGGATGTCGCGCACAGAGCGTCTTCATATCTGGAATTGACTCACGCAAGCCCTTTTCCGTGAAAGCAGACACATGCATTTCTGCCGCTTGCAATTCTCCCTCACGCAACCATGCAGATATGGAGTGCGGTTCCTTTATGTTGCTCAACGAAATGCGAAAAGCTACTTTCAGTTGTTGGTTTAGATAGTAATCCTCCCATGCCTTTGCCGTGCTCACTTGAAAGAAAGAAAACAAAGACTTGACTTTCTCATCTAACGTCTTGGCAGCGCTCACCCACCCCATCCGTTCCATCTGGGCAAAAGGAAAGGCACGTGCCCACTGATAAGCCGATGTCAGCTGCTCCTCTCGCCTTTCACGGGCCATATATTCATCATACAAGCGTTGCTTCTCCAGCCAAAAATGTGCGGGAATCCTCGTGACACTCTCAAAAGCCACAGCCATATCGGGTGTTACTGAACTCGTTCCCTTTATGACGGCAAACACCGTTTTCTCTGGTTTCGACGTGCGGACTGCGAACTCCTTTACACTCATCGCCATCTCTTTAAGTTTTTCCGCAAGCGTTACGCCTGGATGGAACGCCACTGGCGGAACAAATTTACTTAACGTTGCCATGATATACCTCCTTACTTTCCGTGATAATTGACTATTTCTTTTATTTCCACTCCTTTTATCTCTATCCAGATGTATCTCCCATGCTCATCCGTCGGTATCGGTTCTTCATTGAGCCGCATACAGGTCATTCAAACGCTGGAGAAACAGTCGGGCGCGCGTCTCGCCCATTTCCTTTACGCACTTCCTGGGGTCCGAGGCTGCCCTCTCAATTTTCTTCGTCCGAAAAGATATCTCCATCGAATGTGAGTCTTTTGTCTTACACTACCTGTTACTCATTTCTGTCGCAAAGTTACGCTTTTATTTTGAATTACGCTTTCTGTTACTCAAAAAACTGCTATCATTAACATTTTCTGTTATGGCACATAGCTTTTACCTCCAACGAATGTTTGCGATTAGATACAATTTTATATAACTTTGCAGGGTGATTTCATTCCAGTGAAAAGAATAAAGAAGTATATATTGTTGTGTTTGTGCGCTTTAGCTCCTCTCCAGAGTTGGGCTTTCACCGTTGTTATCGACGCTGGGCACGGAGGGAAGGACGCAGGTGCCTTGGGCTTGTTCTCCCAGGAGAAAGACATAAATCTGAAGATTGCGCTGGCGGTGGGAAAGCTCATCGAGCAGAATATGAAGGACGTGACGGTGGTCTACACCCGCAAGACAGACGTTTTCGTGGAACTCGACGAGCGAGCCAACATAGCAAACCGCAACAAGGCGGACCTATTTATGAGCATCCACACCAACAGCACTGCGGCTGGCAAAGCTGGCACTACAGCTCAAGGTACGGAGACTTATACCTTAGGAATGCACCGCGCCGCCGAGAACTTGGATGTGGCGAAACGAGAGAATAGCGTAATCTCACTCGAGAGCAACTACGAGGAGAAATACGAGGGCTTCGACCCGTCTTCAAGCGAGAGCTACATAATATTTGAGCTCATGCAGGACGACTACATGAAACAGAGCGTGCGCTTCGCCGACCTTGTGCAAGGGCAGTTCCAGTCATATGCAGGGCGAGTGAATAAGGGGGTGTTCCAGGCGGGTTTCCTCGTGCTCAGAAACACGTCTATGCCAAGCGCGCTCATTGAGCTCGGATTCATAAATAACAGGACGGAAGAACAGTTCCTCAACTCCGACGCGGGAGTGGAAAAGATGAGCCGCAGCATCTACAACGCATTCAAGACATACAAGGGAGATAACAACTAAGTAACAGAGTAAAAGACAGATAACACCATGAAAAGGGAATTTAAGATTGGACTTACGGGCATCGTCGCCCTCGTATTGCTCTTCTTGGGTATAAAGTTTCTGAAGGGGGTTAACCTCTTCAAGAACAACAATTCCTATTATATAGTGTTCGCAAACGCCAAAGGGCTCACAAAGAGCAGCACCGTCTATGCCGACGGTTTCAACATCGGAATTGTGGACGACATCTCCTACCTGCGCCCTGGTGAGGTGGTAGTGAGAGTAAATGTTGACGGCAGCGTGAAAATCCCCATTGGCACAACGGCGCACCTCGACGAGGCAATGCTGGGAGGCTGCACCCTGAATATGGTGATGGGTCCTGACCCTGAAAACTGCTTCTCCCCCGGAGACACGATAGCGGGCAGCGATGTCAGCGGACTTATGGACGCGGCTGCCGGCGTAATCCCGCAAGTACAGGTCTTGCTTGACCATATAGATTCGCTGGTGCTGACGCTCAACACCATAGCCTCCAGCCCCGACATAAACGCCACGCTGCAAAATGCCAGGGAACTCACCGCACACCTGAATGAAAGCACCGTGCAGCTGAACTCGCTGCTTAACAACGACGTGCCGGAGATACTATCCACGTTCAACAAAACAGGACAGAACTTAGACACGCTCTCCGTTAATCTGGCGCAGTTGGACATACAGTCGACCCTTGACAAAGTGGACAGCACCTTAGACAATCTGCATGAAGCTTCGCAAAAGCTCTACACGCCAGACAACAACGTGGGGCTTCTGCTTAGCGACACCTCGCTATACGGGAATCTCAACAACACGATAAACAGCGCTACCCTCTTGCTCGAGGATATGAAAGCACACCCTGGCAGATACATCAATATCTCCGTTTTCGGCAGGAAGAACAAACAGTAAGAAAGAGAGAGGGAATAAGGAGAAATGGCTAAACCTTCGCCTGGGAAGCTCTGGACGCGTTGCCTTAGCATCGTAAAGGTAAACGTGACTGAAGACGAATACAACACGTGGTTCGCGCCAATCGTTTTCGATTCTGTCGACTTGGAGAAGAAAATGATTGTGCTTCGTGTGCCCAGCCACACCATCTGCGAGACGCTGGAGGCTGAGAAAAGGTTCCGCCACCTGCTCTACAACATCATTTGGCGGGTATATGAGGCGGAGCTGATGATTACCTACCGCGTGCTCGTCGACAGCACCACAAACCAGACAAACGACGTGCAAGGCACAGCTGGCAGCACCGCCAAAGAGCCTATAAACGCACGCACCAAGAAGGTGCAGCAGTCTGCCAGCAGCGAGCTCGACTCGCAGCTCAACGAGAGCTACACGTTCGAGAATTTCATTGAGGGCGAGGGAAATAAGCTGCTACGCTCTGTGGGGCTAAGCATAGCCACAAATCCCAAGCAGACGGCGTTCAATCCCCTCTTCATCTATGGTAGCTCGGGCGTGGGGAAAACTCATTTGGCTAACGCCATAGGCATTCAATTCAAGCGCAATTTTCCCGAAAAGCGGGTGCTCTACGTGACAGCAAACCTATTTAAAGTGCAGTTCATGACGGCTCGCGTGCAAAACCACATCAACGATTTCATCTATTTCTACCAGACGATAGACGTGCTAATAATAGATGACATGCAGGAGTTCGCTGGGCTGACCGGCACACAGCAGACCTTCTTCCACATCTTCAACCATCTGAAGATGAACGGCAAGCAAATAATACTTACCAGCGACCGCTCGCCAGCAAGCATGCCGGGGATGGAGGAAAGACTGCTCACACGTTTCAAGTGGGGACTCTCAGCCGAGCTGGAGAAGCCCGACCACGAGCTGTGCCGCAAGATTCTGGAGAGCAAAGTGCGGCAGGACGGACTTGCCGTGGGGGACGATGTTATAGACTTCATAGCCAACAACGTAAGCGGCAGCATACGTGACTTGGAGGGAGTGCTTAGCTCTCTCATGGCTCACGCTTTGGTCTACAACCAGGATATTGACATGGAAATAGCCCAGCGCGTGATAAACAAATCCAAGAAATCACGCTACCAGACCGTCACCATCGACATGATTGTCGATAAAGTCTGCAATTATTTTGACCTCAGCGAGAGCGATATCGTATCGAAAGGGCGCAAGGCAAACATAGTGAACGTAAGGCAACTTATCATGTATCTGGCGCAGAAGCATACGAAAATGACCGCCAGCAAGATAGGCATCCGAATTGGCGGGCGCAGCCACGCCACCGTGCTTCACGCTGTAAAGCAGATCACTGCCCAGCTGGAGCAGGACAAGCCCTTTGCCCAGAAAGTCTCCGAGATAGAATCGATACTAAATTTCGTCTAAAAAGCCCTGGCGGCGCAAAGCCTTCAGGAAGCCCTCGCTCATGGCTTCATTGTCCGCCTTAGTGTAGCGTATATCAGTGAATATCTGCGCCAGCGTCTCTTTGGCGTTAATCTCCACGAAATGCTTGTTCTCTGGCAGTGCCTCTTTCGCACGGTAGAACCTGTCTATGTCGCTTGCGGAATAGTCGTGATAGGTTTCCTGGTGCACGAACGACGCCACTGGCAAGCGGTCGCTCAGGGCTGGCTCTTCTGCTGGCCATCCGAGGGAAAGAGTGGCGAGCGGCATCACCAGACGAGGCAGCCGCAGCGTCTCTATTATCTGCTCTGGCTGGTAAACCGTGGTGCCTAAGTAGCAAAGCCCAAGTCCCTGCTCCTCCGCCAGATTGCAGAACGTCTGTGTGAACAGGAGAGCGTCTATCGCGGCATTCACGAAACTGAGGAAATTGCTGTATCCTGGCTCTGCCTTACGGCACTCACACCACGCCACAGTGCGGTGAAAATCAGCACAGACAGTCAGCACTACGGGAGCTTCCGTAACCATCGGCTGGCAGAAATGCAGGGGAGAAAGGCGTTTTTTCATCTCCTCGCTGCGAGTCACAACCACGCTGTAGAGCTGCAGGTTGCCCATAGTCTGCGTGCGCCCTGCCGCCTCGAAGAGGCTGTTAAGCAGCTGGTCACTCACTTCCTTGTCGCTGTATTTGCGCACGCTGCGACGCCGGGCGCATTGTTCCTTCAGAGTCATGTTTCGTGTCTTTTATCAATCCTATTAGGCAAAAGTAAGCGAAAACTTTGAGACCACAAAATAGTTTTTGTAAATTTGTGCGTTAAATATGGCTTGAAAGTGGAAGAAAGAACCTACACTTATGATGAGATTTTCCGCGGTGTGCTGGACTACTTCAACGGCGACGAGACGGCAGCGCGTGAGTGGATAGTGAAATACGTTGACGCTGGCCGCCCCGATGTCATAGAGGTGCGACCCACGGAACTGGAGTGCGACGTGGTGCGTTTTCAGAACAAGAAGGAGAAATGGGTGGCATTCGTGGGACTGAAGAACGAGCGCCCCTACGAGATTTTCACTGGCTTGATGGACGACGAGGAGGGCATAGTGCTGCCCAAAAGCGTGACGCACGGCAAGATTATAAAGGCGAAAAATGCTGATGGCACCAACCGCTACGACTTTCAGTTCCAGAATAAGCGCGGATACAAAATCACCGTAGAGGGACTATCTGGCAAGTTCAACAAGGAATATTGGAACTACGCCAAGCTTATCAGCGGCATACTGCGCTACCACATGCCTCTGCAAAACGTGCTCCACTTGATTGAGTCCCTCTCGCTCGACGCTGAGAACATCAACACATGGAAGATGGGCGTTGTACGCGCATTGAAGAAATACGTTTCTGGCAGTGAAAACACTGAGACAGATGAGCCAGACGTTGACGAAGATAATTATTGACCGCCAGAAAGTCTTCGCCCACCACGGTGCCTTGCCTCAGGAGCAAGCTGTGGGCGCATATTTCTACGTGAGCGCTGAGCTTGTGATGGAAGGTAACCCATCAGCCATCTCCGACAATCTCTCCGACACAGTCAACTACGCCTCTGTCTCACAAGCAATCACTGAGGAAATGGCGATACGCAGCGACCTGCTCGAGCACGTTGCTGGTCGCATACAGAAGCGCCTGCTCAGCGAACATCCCACAGCCCTGCAAATCACCGTACGTGTGATGAAAGAGAACCCGCCCCTCGGCATCCAGTGCGAAGGAGCTGGAGTGGAGGTAAGCTACTTGCGAATGTAGCTTTGTGGCCTTCCCCTTTGTGATAAATTTATCAGTTGCAGTCAAGCAGCCTTATCTCAGTAGACACATAGTTCTCTGCTGTCAAGACTATCTCCTCGTCGTAATACATTCGCTTTACCTGCATGTAAGCCTCCCGCTCCGTGGCAGCGCTCACGGTGACATGTGTGGCAAGAGTTTCCTCTATTTCAAAAATATATTCCATAACAGATGCAAAGGAACGAAAAAGATGAGAGGAAAAGGGGAAAAGATCAATTATTAACATTATCAGCCAAAAACGTGGAACAAGTGATATTTGCCGTTGCCATGCAAATAATTTGCAGTGGAAACAAGCACTAACGACGCAAGGAAATTCTGTTCACTACACAGGGAAATTCCGCGAATGACTGCTGTGACCAAGCTCAATCAGTGACCCAGCTTAATGACCACAGAGATTTGGGTTAGTCAGTGCACTGACAAGGGGACGTTCAGAACTCTCGGACATAAGTCCACATATCACTGTCCGCCCCATCGCGATGCGGCATTGTTTGCCCGTTTCCCTTGGACCTTGGTAAATCGGACAAGTTCGTTTGCTCTCATGACAACGCGGCTCTTTTGATGGCTATGCGGTGCGGAGAAAAACTTTTTCTGTTCGATAGCGTATTTTGGCACTGAATAAGTTGGAAATTTGATTTTTTGTTATTAACTTTGGGCACTGAAAAGAGTTAAGTTAACGAAGAAATTAGAGCATTATGGAGAACATAGGTCTTGGATTTGAGCTCATGATTGTGGGCATGTGCACCGTTTTCGTGATTCTGATTATCGTGATATGGGGTGGCAAACTGCTCATTAGGATCGTAAACAAAATAGCGCCAGAGGAGGTTGTGGCTCCAAAGAAGGCGCAAGCGGCAGCGGCAACGCCCGCGGCGGCGGCAATAGACGCCACCACAATGGCCATACTGCAAGAGGCAGTGAAGAAGCTCACCGCAGGGAAAGGGCACATAGCCTCGGTGAAGAAAGTGTGAGATAGTGCCGAGTGGAAACAGTTTCAAGACAAGGAAAGGAGAATAAACGATAATGAAAAGAGAAGTTAAGTTCAGCCTCGTATTCCGTGATATGTGGCAGAGTGCCGGCAAGTACCAGCCCCGCGTGGACCAACTCGTTAAAGTGGCGCCGGCAATCATAAAGATGGGTTGCTTCGACCGCGTGGAGACCAACGGCGGCGGCTTCGAGCAAGTGAACCTGCTGTACGGGGAGAACCCAAACAAGAGCGTGCGCGCCTGGACGAAGCCCTTCCGCGAGGCGGGCATACAGACACACATGCTGGACAGGGCGCTCAACGGCCTGCGCATGAGTCCATGCCCGAAGGACCTGAGAAAGCTCTTCTACAAGGTGAAAAAAGCCCAGGGAACGGACATCACCCGTATCTTCTGCGGACTGAACGACCCCCGCAACGTGATACCCTCGATACACTACGCGAAGGACGCTAACATGATAGCCCAGGCAGCCCTCTGCATCACCCACTCCCCGATACACACGGTGGAGTACTACGTGGGGCTGGCGAAGCAGTTCATCGATGCCGGCGCAGACGAGATTTGCCTGAAGGACATGGCAGGAATTGGCCGCCCAGTGTCGCTCGGCAAGATAGTGAAGGGAATAAAAGACTACAAGAAGAACATAATCGTTGAGTATCACTCACATGCAGGCCCAGGCTTCAACGTGGCTTCCATACTGGAAGTGGCTGAGGCTGGCTGCGACTACATCGACGTGGGCGTGGCTCCACTGTCGTGGGGAACCGGGCATGCCGATGTGATAACGGTGCAGGAGATGCTGAAAGACGCCGGGTTCCAGGTGAAAGAGATAAACATGGAAGCCTACATGGATGTGCGCTCGCAGATACAGGAGATGTGCGACGACTTCTTGGGTTACTACATTCCCGAGCAGAACCACATAAACAACTCTCTGCTCGTGAAGCCGGGACTGCCAGGCGGCATGATGGGCTCGCTGATGACAGACCTTGAGGACAACCTGAAGTCGCTGAACAAGTGGAAAGTGAAGAACGGGCAACCCGAGCTTACCACCGACCAGCTGCTGGTGAAACTCTTCGACGAGGTGGCTTACGTGTGGCCCAAGGTCGGCTACCCCTGCCTGGTGACCCCGTTCTCGCAATACGTGAAGAACCTCTCGCTGATGAACGTGATACAGATGGAGAAAGGCAAGGAGCGCTGGAGCATGATTGCCGACAACATCTGGGACATGATCCTGGGCAAGAGCGGACAGCTGCCAGGTCCCGTGGCGCAGGAGCTGAAGGACATGGCAAAGGCGCAAGGGCGTGAGTTCGAGACGGCTGACCCGCAGAGCTACTACCCCGACGACCTGGAGGACTACAAGAAGAAGATGATAGAGAAAGGCTGGGAGCTGGGCGAAGACGACGAGGAACTGTTCGAATACAGCATGCACCCGTCGCAGTACGAGGCATACAAGAGCGGCAAGGCAAAGGCCGACTTCGAGAAAGACCTGGCAGAGCGCAAGGCCAAGAAGCAAGGAGCCGGAGCGGCGGCTGAACTGCCAAAGACGGTGACCGTCTCGCTGAACGGACAGAACTACCAGATAAACATCGCCTACGGCAATGAGACCCCGGCAGCCACACAGGCAGCGCCCGCGGCAACTGGCGCGCCAGCACCCGCCACAGGCGAGGGAGAGGACATTCTGGCTCCACTGGAGGGCAAGTTCTACCGCGTGAAAGACGGGCAGGAGACCCCGAAGAACCCAGGCGACGAGGTGAAGAAAGGTGACGTCATCGGCTACATAGAGGCGATGAAGACCTACAACGCCATTCGCGCCGACTTCGACGGAGTGCTCACCGCCATACTGGTGAACAGCGGCGACAGCGTGGAGGAAGACGACCCAATCATGAAGATCGCAAGAAAGTAAAATATAAGAGTCATTTATGGAAGCGATATTAGACAGAATTTACGGCATGACCGCCATCTCCGACATAGTGGGGAACCCTCTGTTCCTCATCATGTATCTGCTGGCTTTCGTTCTGCTGTACTTGGGCATAGTGAAGAAATATGAGCCCCTGCTGCTTGTGCCCATTGCTTTCGGAGTGCTGATTGCCAACTTCCCTGGCGGCGGCATGGGGGTGACACAGGCCGACCCCAACGGCATGGTGATGGTGAACGGCACGATGAAAAATATTTATGAGATGCCCCTTCATGAGATAGCCCACGACATGGGACTTATGAACTATCTCTACTACGCGCTGATAAAGAGCGGACTTCTGCCGCCAATCATCTTCATGGGCGTGGGCGCGCTCACTGACTTCGGTCCCATGCTGCGCAACCTGAAGCTCGCCATCTTTGGCGCGGCTGCCCAGATGGGCATTTTCGCGGTGCTGCTGGTGTCTCTGCTTTGCGGTTTCACCCCTCAGGAGGCTGGCTCGCTTGGCATCATTGGTGGAGCCGACGGCCCTACAGCCATCTTTACCACCATTAAGCTCGCCCCGCATCTGCTGGGCCCGATAGCAATAGCGGCTTACAGCTACATGGCTCTCGTGCCAGTGATTATCCCGCTGGTGGTCAAGCTTCTGTGCACTAAGAAAGAGTTGCTCATCAACATGAAGGAGATGGACAGGCTCTACCCGAACAATACGCAGATAAAGAACATGCGAGTGTTAAAGATTATCTTTCCGATCGCGGTAACTACAATTGTGGCTATCCTGGTGCCGACGGCTGTAAGCCTCGTGGGAATGCTAATGTTCGGTAACTTACTGAAGGAGATAGGAAACGACACGTTCCGCCTGTTCGACGCCGCGTCAAACGGAATCATGAACGCCGCCACAATATTCTTGGGGCTCTGCGTAGGCGGGACGATGACCGTGGAAGCCTTCATCAACGTGCGCACTCTTGGTATAGTGGCAGGCGGTTTCTGCGCCTTTGCCCTGAGCATCGCTTCCGGTATCTGCATGGTGAAAATCTGGAACCTCTTCGCTAAGAAGAAGATTAATCCGCTTATTGGTGCCACTGGTCTCAGCGCCGTGCCAATGGCAAGCCGAGTTTGCAACAATATCTCAACAAAGTACGACCCGAAGAACCACGTGCTGAACTATTGCATGTCGAGCAACATCTCTGGTGTGATAGGCTCTGCGGTGGCAGCTGGCGTACTCATCAGTTTCTTGGGATAAACGTTACGCGAATAACCCCTACAGAAGAGGAAAGGACTACCTTTCCTCTTCTTTTTTGCCTGTGAAATAGTGCCAAATGATTTCCATGGGCAGGAATTTGGAAATGTAATATAATATGCCTAAATTTGCAAGGTAGATTGCACATAAATGCATAAGATGGACAACCAGAGATATTTGCAGCGAGGCGTGAGCGCAGCCAAGGAGGACGTGCATAATGCAATTAAGAATATTGACAAGGGCATCTTCCCCTTGGCTTTCTGCAAGATAATTCCCGATATATTGGGCGGAGACCCCGAATACTGCAACATAATGCATGCGGACGGAGCGGGCACGAAGTCGAGCCTGGCATACATCTACTGGAAAGAGACGGGCGACCTGAACGTCTGGAAAGGCATAGCGCAAGACGCGCTGATTATGAACACCGACGACCTCCTTTGCGTGGGGGCGGTTGACAACATACTCGTGAGCAGTACTATCGGCAGGAACAAAATGCTGGTTCCAGGCGAGGTGGTGAGCGCCATAATAAACGGCACGGACGAGTTGCTACACGAGATGAGGGAAATGGGGATTGGCATATACAGCACTGGAGGCGAGACGGCAGACGTGGGCGACCTGGTGCGCACAATAATCGTGGACAGCACCGTGACTTGCCGCATGAGAAGGGCAGACGTGATAGACAACGCCAACATACGTCCAAGCGACGTGATTGTAGGACTCTCGAGCAGCGGACAGGCAAGCTACGAGAAGGAGTACAACGGCGGCATGGGCAGCAACGGGCTCACGAGCGCAAGGCACGACATGTTCTGCAAATATTTAGCTGAGAAATATCCAGAGAGTTACGACCACCAAGTGGCGGAGGAACTCGTCTACAGCGGAAAATACCGGCTGACGGACGAGGTGGAGGGAAGCCCCCTGAACGCCGGAAAACTGGTGCTCTCCCCCACCCGCACCTACGCCCCGATAATCAAGCGGCTGCTGAAGGAGATGCGCCCGAAGATACACGGTATGGTGCATTGCACAGGAGGGGCGCAGACGAAAGTGCTGCATTTCGTGGGCGAGAATTGCCGCGTGGTGAAAGACAACATGTTCCCCGTGCCGCCTCTTTTCAAGGCCATACAGGCATGCAGCGGCACAGACTGGGCGGAAATGTACAAAGTCTTCAACATGGGGCACAGAATGGAGATATACGTGGCGCAGGAGGACGCGGAGCAAGTTATAAATATCTCGAAGAGCTTCAACGTGGACGCGCAGGTCGTGGGCCGCATAGAAGAGGGAAAACGCTCGCTGACCATACGGAGCGAATACGGAGAATTTAAATACTAAGGACTATGGAATGCGCATCATGGAAGGAGGCTATCCTAAAAAGTCTCGAAAACATTCACAGCGGCACCGCTAAGGAGGTGTTCACTGACATCGAGAAAAACTGCTATTACCCCTCAAGCAAGGGTAAAACCCCTGAGGCGACAGTTCAAGCCCAACTCGGTGATTTGATACGGAATAAAGACGTACGAATAAAGAGAGTGAAGAACAAGGATAATGTCTTCTACTATTACCTGACGAAGTACGAGGATGAGGTGGAAATCTCGCCATCTATGCCAGTTGGGGGAACCGATGCTAAGGGAAAGCCGGTCTACGTCGAGCGCGACTTACATCCTCTCTTATGCACATTCCTTCGCGAAAAAGATATACTTACAAGAACCATCTTCCATGAGCAGTCGAAGAAGAAAGAGGAATACCAGAAATGGATTCATCCAGATATAGTAGGAGTGAGGTTTATTGAGCCTCAAAACAGTGTGTGCCGTCAGCTCTTTAATGTCATTAATCACAAAAACAGGGTAGACATATACTCATATGAACTGAAGAAGGCTATTAACTCTGACTACGAACTGAAGAAGGCATACTTCCAAGCGGTTTCCAACTCGAGCTGGGCTAACTACGGCTACCTCGTGGCAATGGAAATTGGCGATAACCTGCGGGATGAAATAGAACGGCTAAACCAATCGTTCGGCATCGGTGTGATTCACCTGAAAGGGAATGCATTCGAGAGCGAGATATTTGCACAGTCGAGGCGTAGGGAGATAGACTTCAAGACGATGGATAAACTGTGCAAGACAAACGATGATTTCGAAAAGTTCTACGGACAAGTGGAGAAGGCACTTACTGCTGACACGAAATTCTCCACCGATGTCATGGCGGCTCTGAAAGGATTGTGCGACAAAATATTCGAGAACGACAGTGAGATAGAGAAGTATTGCAAAAGTAAGAATATACCCTTCGAGAAATGACAAACAGCGACTCCCTACTAAATAGACTGAACGGACTCGTGAGCAGATACGAGGAGGTGGCGACCTTAGTCACTGACCCCGATGTGATCAGAGACCAGAAGCGCTATGTGAGGCTGACCAAGGAATACAAGGACTTAGGCAAAGTGATGGAAGCACGGAAGGAATATCTCGGTCACATGCAGAACGTGAAAGACGCGAAGGAACTGCTGAACACGGAGGAGGACCGCGAGACACGTGAAATGCTGAGGCAGGAAATGGACGAGAGCGAGAAGAGGCTCGGTGAACTGGAAGAGAAGATAAAACTGCTGCTGGTGCCCGCTGACCCAGAGGACGACAAGAACGTTGTGATGGAGATACGCGGCGGCACAGGCGGCGACGAGGCGGCTCTGTTCGCAGGAGACTTGTTTCGCATGTACTCCAAATACATCGAGAACAAGGGCTGGAAAATGAGCGTGAGCAGCTTCAACGAAGGCACCGTAGGGGGATATAAGGAGATAATATTCAACGTCACGGGAGAGGGAGTTTATGGCATTCTGAAGTACGAAAGCGGGGTGCACCGCGTGCAGAGAGTGCCTGCCACCGAGACGCAAGGACGCGTGCACACAAGCGCCGCCACCGTGGCAGTGCTACCCGAAGCCGAGGAATTTGACGTGGAGATAAACGAGGGTGCTATAAAGTGGGACACCTTCCGCTCGTCGGGCGCTGGAGGCCAGAACGTGAACAAGGTGGAATCGGGCGTGAGAGCCAGATATATGTGGCGTAATCCCTTCACGAATGAAGACGAGGAGATACTGGTGGAGTGCACCGAGACGCGTGATCAGCCTAAGAACAAGGAGAGAGCCCTCGCCCGCCTGCGCACTTTCATCTACGACAAGGAACATCAGAAGTATCTGGATGACATAGCATCGAGGCGAAAGACCCTCGTGAGCACAGGCGACCGCAGCGCAAAGATAAGGACTTACAACTACCCCCAAGGCAGAATAACTGACCACCGCATAGGCTACACAATCTACAACCTCTCCGCCTTCATGGACGGACAAATACAAGATTGCATAGACCACCTGATAGTGGCGGAGAATGCCGAGAGGCTAAAGGCAAGCGAACTCTAAGAAAGGAACATACATGAACAGCTCTGGAATAACAGGAAAGCGCCTATGAACAAAGAACAGATATACAAGAAGATAAAGGAGAAAAGGACATTCCTCTGCGTGGGGCTGGACACCGACATAAAGAAAATACCAGAGCACCTGATGCTGGAGGAAGACCCTATCTTCGCTTTCAACAAAGAGATTGTGGACGCCACAGCGCCTTACTGCATAGCCTACAAACCCAATCTGGCATTTTACGAATGCTTAGGAACGCGGGGATGGGTTGCCTTGGAGAAGACAGTGCAGTATATCAGAGACAAACATCCCGACCAGTTCATAATAGCTGACGCGAAACGCGGTGACATTGGCAACACGAGCGCCTTGTACGCGCGCACCTTTTTCGACAGGATGGACATCGACGCTGTTACAGTGAACCCATATATGGGCGAAGACAGCGTTACGCCTTTTCTCGGCTATGAGGGAAAGTGGGTGATTCTGCTGGCACTGACGAGCAACAAAGGCAGCAACGACTTCCAGCTGACAGCTGACGGCGAGGGAGAGAAACTTTTCGAGAAAGTGCTGCGCAAAAGCCAAGAGTGGGCAAACGAGGAGCAGATGATGTATGTGGTGGGCGCAACACAAGGGAGAGCCTTCGAAGACATACGGAAGATAGTGCCCGACCACTTCCTGCTCGTGCCTGGCATAGGAGCGCAGGGCGGCTCGCTGGAAGAGGTTTGCCGCTACGGGATGAACAGCCAGTGCGGCCTGATAGTGAACAGCAGCCGCGCCATAATCTATGCCGACCACACGGAACGGTTCGCCGAAGTGGCTGGAGAGAAAGCAAAGGATGTGAAACGGGAAATGGAAAAACAACTCGAGAAATATGGAATTTAGCGCTGAAGTAATCGCAAGCCTCATCGGAGGCACCATAGAAGGAGACCCCTCTGTCCGCATTAACAACTTCGCGAAAATCGAGGAGGGACGGCCAGGCTGCATCTCGTTCCTGGCAAATGACAAATATCTCCACTACCTGCACGAGACACAGAGCAGCGTAGTGATAGTGAACCGAGACTTCCAGACCGAAGGACAGACGAAAGCCACCCTGATACGCGTGGACGACGCCTACGAGGCGATAGCCAAACTTATGACCATTTACGAGAGCATGAAGCCCAAGAAAAAGGGCATAGACAAGCTGGCATTCATAGCGGCGAGCGCCGAAATAGGAGAAGACTGCTACATCGCTCCCTTCGCATACATAGGGGAAAACGTGAGAATAGGGCGCGGCACACAGATTTATCCGCATGCGGTAGTATATGACGGAGCTTCTGTGGGGGAAGACACAACACTATATGCGAACGTGAGCGTGTACCACGACTGCAAGATAGGCAACCGTTGCGTCATACACTCGGGGGCAGTAATCGGGGCTGACGGCTTCGGCTTCGCCCCCACAGAACAAGGATATGAGAAGATTCCGCAAATAGGCATAGTGACCATAGAAGATGACGTGGAGATAGGGGCAAACACTTGCGTGGACCGCTCAACGATGGGCAGCACATACGTGCGGAAGGGCGTGAAACTTGACAATCTGGTGCAGATAGCCCACAACGACGACATAGGGGAAAACACTGTGATGAGCGCACAAGCAGGCGTGGCAGGCAGCACTAAAATAGGCCAGTGGTGCATGTTCGGCGGACAAGTGGGAATAGGGGGACACGCCACCATAGCCAACCGTACAATGGCTGGAGCTCAGGCTGGCATACCAAACACGATAAAACGTGAAGGGACAGCCATACAGGGTTCGCCAGCGATAGATGGAAAGCGATTCTGGCGCGCGAGCGTGGTGTTTAAGCAGTTGCCCGAACTGGATGCCACAGTGAGCAAGATGAAGAAAGAAATAGAAGAACTAAAAAGGCAGATAGCAGGAAAATGATAAATAAACAACATACATTGGCAGGCAGCTTCTCCTTGAGCGGTAAGGGGCTGCACACGGGGCTGAACCTGACGGTAACCTTCAACCCCGCCCCTGAGGGCTACGGCTATAAAATACAACGCATAGACTTGCCCGACAAGCCCGTTCTGGAAGCCACCGCGGAGAATGTGGTGGACACCACCCGCGGCACGGTGCTGGGAAAAGGCGACGTGAGATGCAGCACCATAGAACATGGAATGGCAGCGCTTTACGCCATGGGGATTGACAACGTGCACATAGAGGTGGACGGACCAGAGTTCCCTATACTCGACGGCAGCGCTGAACTCTACGTGAGAAAGATTCATGAAGTAGGCATAAAGGAGCAAGATTTCGCAAAAGACTTTTACGTCATAAACCACAAGATGGAGTTCAAGGACGAGAAGACGGGCAGCTGCATCACGCTGCTCCCTGACGACCAGTTCTCCATCACGGTGATGATTGACTTCGACTCGCATTTCATAAGCAGCCAGTTCGCCACACTCGACGACGGGGCGTTCTTTGAGAAAGAGATAGCCCCAGCGCGCACCTTCGTGTTCGTGCGCGAGATTGAGCCCTTGCTCACGGCAGGACTGATAAAGGGCGGTGACTTGGACAACGCCATAGTGATATATGAGAGGCAGATAAACCAGGAGAATCTCGACAAGCTCTGCAAGCTCACAGGCACGGAACACCACGACGCGACAGAACTGGGCTACATACAGCACAAACCTCTTGTGTGGAAAAATGAGCCGGCACGCCACAAGCTGCTGGACATCATAGGCGATATGGCACTGATAGGGAAGCCGCTGAAGGGACGCATAATCGCCACAAGACCTGGGCACACGATAAACAACAAGTTCGCGCGCATGATGAGGAAAGAGATACGCAAGCACGAGGTGCAAGCGCCAATCTATGACCCCAACAAGCCAGTGCTCATAGACAACGTGAGAATACGTGAGCTCATGCCCCACCGCTACCCCATGCAGCTGGTGGACAAAATACTGGAGATAAAGGACAACTACATAATAGGGCTAAAGAACGTGACCACCGACGAGCCTTTCTTCGTGGGGCATTTCCCTACAGAGCCAGTGATGCCTGGTGTATTGCAGGTGGAGGCACTGGCTCAAGCTGGCGGGCTGCTTGTGCTGAGCACCATAGACGACCCTGAATGCTGGAGCACTTACTTCCTGAAAATCGACGATGTGAAGTTCCGCCAAAAAGTGGTGCCAGGCGACACGCTGATATTCCGCGTCGCCCTTATGACCCCTATACGCCATGGGATAGCCACAATGAAAGGGCACGCTTTTGTGGGAGAGAATTGTGTGATGGAAGCTTCCTTCACGGCGCAAATAACTAAGAACAAATAACATAAACACACTATGATAAGCCCATTAGCATACATACATCCCGAAGCCGTAATCGGGGAAAACTGCGAGATAGGACCCTTCTGCTTCATAGACAGAAACGTGGTGATAGGTGACAACAACACCCTCATGAACAGCGTGAGCGTGCTTTATGGGGCACGAATAGGGAACGGCAACATCTTCTTCCCAGGGGCTGTGATTAGCGCCATACCGCAAGACCTGAAGTTCCGAGGAGAGGAGACCACAGCCGAGATAGGCGACAACAACAAGATACGCGAGAACGTGACAATAAACCGCGGCACAGCAGCCAAAGGACGGACAAGAGTGGGAAACGGCAACCTGCTCATGGAGACAGTGCACGTGGCTCATGACGCCACCGTGGGCAACGGGTGCGTCATCGGCAACGGGACAAAACTGGCAGGCGAGACCATTATAGATGACTTCGCTAATATAAGTGCCAACGTGCTCCTGCATCAGTTCTGCCGTATCGGCTCTTACGCCATGGTAGGCGGAGGCACGCGCACCAGCCAGAGCATTCTGCCTTACACCATAGCGGCACGGGAGCCAGCCTCCTATTGCGGCCTTAACTATGTGGGACTGCGCCGACGCAATTTCACAAGCGAGACGATAGAACAACTGCACCGTGCCTTCCAGATTATACTGGGCGGGGGAAAGCTCTCCGACAACATGGAACGGGTGAAGGCGGAAATCGGCATGACCCCCGAAGTCACATACATCTTACAATTCATAGACGACACGCAGAACAGAGGATTTATCAGATAACAAAGAACTCCAGCTGTGAAACAGGAGACAGATGAAGACGCTTGTCGTGATATTGGGACCAACTGGCGTAGGGAAGACAGCCGTGAGCGTGCAGATGGCAAGAATGCTACATTGTCCCATTCTTAATTGCGACAGCAGACAACTGTTCCAGGGGCTGGAGATTGGCACGGCAACTCCTACGGCGGAGCAACTTGGCAGCGCAGAACACTATTTCGTGGGTTCATTGGACATAGACGAATACTACAGCGCGGCACGATACGAGGCAGATGCCTTGGTGTTACTCTCACGGCTCTTCACTAAGTACGACAGGGTGATTCTCTCTGGTGGCAGCATGCTGTACATCGACGCAGTGTGCCAGGGCATAGACGACATTCCCACTGTGGACCCTGCGACCCGCTCGCTCATCAAACAGCGCCTCGCGCGAGAGGGACTTGAGAGCCTGGTGGCAGACCTTGAAAAGAGAGACCCCGAATATGCCGCCATAGTGGACCGCAAGAACACGCGCAGGGTGGTGCACGCCTTGGAAATATGCGAAATGACGGACCGCACCTACACTTCCTTCCGCACCAGATCGCAAAAGCGACGCCCATTCAGCGTGCTGAAAATAGGTCTCAACCGCCCTCGCGAGGAGCTTTTTGACTGCATAAACAAACGAGTGGACGAAATGATGAAGGCAGGGTTCTTGGATGAGGTGCGTCGCATGGTGCCACATCGCCAGGCAAACGCGCTTAACACCGTGGGCTACAAGGAACTGCTTCGTGTGATAGACGGAGAGTGGGAGCTGCCCATGGCAGTCGAGAGAATAAAGAAGAACACCCGCGTCTATGCAAAAAAACAGCTGACTTGGTTCGCTAAAGACAAAGATATACATTGGTTCCATCCCTCACAAATCGACGCCATTAAAACCCTGATTCTAACATACCCATCATGAAAGTACAGCAATTCATCCAGCGCTATTTCAGCTACGCCAATGTAAAGGCAAACTGGCATCGCTTCTCTGTCGTAACGAGGCGGTTCCTGCACAAAGCGGGAAAATCCATTATCGCCGTTTATGGCGGTCCATGGTGGAGGCGCGTGCTCATGTGGATTCTCACGCTCGTGCTTGTGTTTGTCCTTCTGCTCCTCGCCGTTTACGTCAACTTCCTTGGCTTTTTTGGACGCACCCCAGGTTTTGCCGATATAGCCCAACCCCCTGTCACCGAGGCGTCCATCATATTTAGCGCAGACAGCGTGCAAATAGGCACTTACTACAACGAGAACCGCACTCCCGTCGCATACGAGGAGATTAGCCCAATCCTCATGCGTACGCTGGTGAGCACCGAGGATGTCCGGTTTTACCATCACCACGGGGTGGATTTCACGGCGCTTTTCTCCGCCACCAAAGACATCATCTCTGGCCATGCACGCGGAGCCAGCACCATCACACAGCAGCTGGCTAAGAATCTTTTCAAGGTGCGCAGGGTAGACGGCAAGTATTCTACTGGACTTCTGGGCAAGATTCCTGGGATAAAGATACTCATTATGAAGGCGAAAGAGTGGATTGTAGCCATGGAATTGGAGACGGTTTACTCTAAAGAGGAAATCCTAACCATGTATCTCAACACGGTGGACTTTGGTAGCAACGCATACGGCATCAAAACAGCTTGCAGCACATATTTTGGTATAACGCCTCATCAGCTTAATTATCAGCAAGCCGCCACCCTTGTAGGACTGCTGAAAGCCACGAGCACATATAATCCCAAGCGCAACCCGGAAAAGAGCATGGAACGCAGAAATGTGGTGCTGGAAAACCTGTTCAAAAACGGACAGATGATCATAAATGGCTATCCTGCCACAGAGAAGCAGTTGGACAGTCTGAAGGCTCTGCCAATAGTAGTTGCCGAACACATAGACACAAGGAGCAATCTGGGCACTGTCCCCTATTTCCGCAAAGCCTTGGAAAACTATGTGGATATGCTTTGCGAGAAAGGGCTTATAGATGGCTACGACGAAGATGACAAGATAGACTTATACACCGACGGACTGAAGATATACACGACGTTGGACACTCGCATACAAAAATATGCCGAGGATGCGGCAAGGAAGCAGATGCAGACTGTTCAGCGCAACTTCGACAATCATTGGGGCAGCACTCCACCTTGGCAGGATGCCAGCCATCGCGAGATTCCAGACTTCATAGAAGACATAGCGAAGAAAACCACTGAATATAAGTATCTTGTGAAGAAATATGGCGAAGGCAGCGATTCTGTGGATTTCTACCTAAACCTGCCTCATAGCGTGACGGTATTCTCCTACGACGGTGAACAGGAGAAAGAATTGAGCGTAATGGACTCTATACGCTATATGGTCCGTTTCATGCACTGCGGGTTCGTGGCTATAGAGCCAGACACTCGACAAGTAAAAGCGTGGGTAGGAGACGTGGACTTTAACTCTTGGGAATACGACAAAGTCACAGCTATGCGCCAACCTGGCTCCACTTTCAAACTCTTCGTCTACACAGAAGCTATGAACCAGGGACTTACACCCTGCGACCGCCGTGTAGACGAATGGATCGCCTACCCTGACACTGTGGATGGCAAACCCACTACTTGGGCTCCGCACAATGCGAACGGATTCTTCACAGGAGCTGACATGCCACTTAAAAGCGCCTTCGCACAGAGTATAAACAGCATCGCAGTGAAAGTGGGCCTGGAGGTGGGCATTGCCAACGTGGCAAGAACTGCGCATGCCATGGGCATTGAAAGCCCTCTTAAGGAAACGATGTCACTAAGTCTTGGCTCAAGCGACGTGAATCTGCTGGAACTTGTAAACGCATACTGCACCCCCATAGATGACGGAAAATACAATATGCCCATCATGGTTACCCGGATAGAAGACCGCAATGGCAATGTTATTTATGAGCCTAAACTGAAAGAGACACAGGCAATTCCCTATCGCTCGGCTTACCTGATGCAGAAGATGTTGCAAGCCGGTCTCACAGAACGTGGAGGAACTACAGCAGCCTTGTGGCAATATATCCACCCCATATTAAACACAGGAACAGATTTCGGTGGGAAGACTGGCACCACGAACAATCATTCAGATGCCTGGTTCGTGGGTGTGACCCCTGGCCTCGTGGCTGGCGCATGGGTAGGAGGTGAGTATCGTAGCATACACTTCCGCACAGGAGAGTTGGGACAAGGAAGCCGAACTGCCTTGCCCATATTCGGTTACTTCGTACAGAATCTGTTGCAAGACCAACGCTTTAGTAAGTATTACAGGAAGTTTAGTGATACACCTCGTGAAGCTATAGACCCATCGTGCTGGACTTGCGCTGGATACTACGCTACACCTGACTCTCTGGAACGAGACACTATTGGTTATGAAGACTCTAACCCTTCTGCCAATACCGTGGTGCTTTCCAATGAGACCAACGAAAACGATGCCGCAGACCTATCTTCAGAGGAAGAGTAGCTTTGCTTAGATTCACAGGTTACTTCTGCCTTTTCCGCCCTTGCTTAGCACAATAATGCTCGCCTTTCATTATAGTTACACCAGCAAAACTGTTAAAAATGAAACCCGAAACTAAATTTTTTCTCAATTATTTGGTAAAACGATGAAAATAACATTAAATTTGCTAAAATAATCGAAAGGAACACAATAGTAATAACAAAAAAAGGAACGTGTATGAAAAACCGTTTAAGCAAAGTGAGCAGTAAGGTATCGTGGATACTGGCGGTGCTGGTTGCCTGCGGCGTGACATCTGCGTGCAAGGACGAGTATACCCTTGACGACGAGAAACCGTCGTGGCTGAACTCGAGTATTTACGAGAGCCTGCTGGAAAGCGGCACTTTCTCGTACTACCTGCGCCTGCTGGCAGACCCAGACGTGAACACCTCGGAAGACGCCGACAACAACCGCGGACTGGTGGATATCCTCTCCAAGACTGGCTCGAAGACTGTATTTGTGGCAGATGACGACGCATGGGAGGAATTCTTTGCCAGCAACGCCCAACTGCCAGAAGAGGACCCGTGGCACACGGCTACCTGCTACGAGAACCTAAGCGAAAGCCAGAAAAAGTTGCTGATCCACGCCAGCATGCTGAACAATGCCATAGTACTGGAGAACATGGCGACTAGCGAAGGTGAGGACGGCATCAGGGGAGAGTATATGCGCCGCTACACCGACTATGAGGCGACCGACTCCATCACCTATCTGCCCAGCAGCTCAATACCCATAAACTACAACATAGACAATGGGGAGACTGACTACTGGAGCCGCTTCCGCGAGGAAAACGGCGGTAACGGGCTCTACGTGGTGACAGACTCGTCGTGGAACATGATGCTCTTCTTCACCAGCGAGTTCTTGACCAGGAACAACATAACGGACGATGACTTCTCCGTGTTCATGGGCAAAGAGAGGGTGACAAGCGACGTACACATCTACGATGCGAGAATACTGAGCCAGGACGAGGTTTGCGAAAACGGATACATAAACGTGACGGAGAGCGTGCTGAAACCCCTGCCCAACATGGCGGAACTGCTGCGCACCAACGGGCAGACCCGCATATTCAGTCACATGCTGGATAGGTGGAGTGCTCCGTTCTATAACTCTGTGGTGACATGGTATTACAAGAACATCATGGCTGCCAAGGGCTTGACGTGGAACGACTCTATATTCTCGAAGCGCTACTTCTCTGATATGAGCTACGGTCACGAGGCGCTGAACACAGGACCCAACGGGGAACAGTTCCGCGATGCAGCCTCAACGGATGTGACACTGAAGTTTGATCCAGGATGGAACGCATATTATAATGAGAAAAATGGACCTCAGTATGACATGGCTGCCATGTACGTGCCCATCGACGAGGTGATGTGGACTTACTTCACCACAGGCGGCGGCGGCTGGCAACTGATTCAGACATACTGCGACCCGACAGTGGAGTACAGCGCGTCTCACACAGAAGAGGACTACGAGAGGTTATTCCGCAACATTGACCAGATTCCTCTCTCGACGCTACGCTCGCTGATAAACGTGATAATGTTCCAGAGCTTCATTTCAAGCGTGCCAAGCAAGATGACAAAACTGCGTGACGACGCACAGGAGCAGATATTCTACCCAGAGGATCTGGAGCACGTGGTAAACAGCCTGGTGGCATGCAACGGCATAATATACCTGACGGACAAAGTCTATGGTCCCGCTGACTATACCTCCGTAGCCGCACCAGCATACATAAGCAAGGACAACCTGGTGATGCGCTGGGCCATCTACAACGGCTCAACCGCAGCGACAGACTACATGGGACTTAACTACTATGCTTATCTTAAGGCCATGCAGAGCAGATTCATCCTGTTCCTGCCGAGCGACGCGGCACTGAACTACCTGTACGACCCAGTGAGTTTCAAGAGCCAGAAACCGCGTGTGCTGCATTTCTCGATGAAAGAAAACGCGAACACCACGAGTGGCACGACCTTCCCGATAGACTATGAGCTGTACGCCTATGATGCGACAACAGGTGAGATAGGCCGCCAGTACAGCTCGCTGGTGGAGACCATGCAGAACTCGGAGATAACGAACCGCCTAAAGGACATTCTGGAGAGCCATACCATAGTGATGGAAGATGGCTCGGATGAGATAGATACAGCTGAAGACGAATACTACGTGACAAAGAACGGCAGCGGTGTTCGCGTGATACGCGAGGGAGGCAAAGTGGTGAAAGTTCAAGGCGGCTTCGAGGCAGAGAACGAGAGAGCCGGCCTAACGAATATAAACCCAGGTGTGACTCAGAATAGCGTGACCGACGAACAATATATGTCGAACGGAACGACATACATTCTGGACAGCCCGATTATCCCGTCGGCAAGGAGCGTATACAACATTCTTACGGACGACGAGAAGTATGACGACGACATTTACGAGACTTTCTATGAACTTTGCGACGGAAACGAGGATATAATACGCGCCTGCGGCCTGGTGGATGAGAAGAGCTTGACCTCCAGCCAGCAAAAGACGGAACTGAAGAAGTACCAGATATTCGCCGACGAGTCGGGTCCTGACTACAGCGTACAGTTCTTTAACAACTACCGCTACACCATCTTTATCCCGACCAAAGAGGCCATTCAGGCGGCTTTCAACGCAGGTTTACCTTCATGGGAAGACATAGAGGAAGACTTCATGAGCTGCATGAACGAGGACGAGCACCCGAAGACTTACGAGGACAGCTTGCGCCTGCAGACAAAGATAACATACCTGACAAACTTCCTGCGCTACCACTTCATAGACAACAGCGTGTTCGTGGACAAGAGCGACATTGACGAGTCGGAGTATGTGACAGCAAGTTACGATAATGACAAGGGACTCTTCTGCAAAGTGATCATAAGGCGTCAAGGCGGCACGCTGCAGGTGGAGGACAACTACGGCGGTGACTGGTGCACCGCTTCTGGACAAGTGAACATCATGGCACGTGACATCACCTGTAACAAAACTCCCAAAAACGCAAGCAGCATGGCAGGCATAACAATCGACGGATCGAGTTTCGCTGTGTTGCACCAAATAAACGGAGTACTTAACCACACAACCCTGGTGAATAACAGATATGACAGCACATGGGCTACAGTCTCGAGCTGCAAGAAGTATTTGGAAAGATATGCAATCCACTAAACTACACTGCTATGAATAAATATATAAAATCCATTTTATTATTGGTCATTGCATTGGTTGCAATGCCCGTAAGTGCACAGATAAGTCGTATTAGTGGTACTGTATCTGATGAGTTTGGTGGTATACCAGGCATTCTTATTAAAGAGGTAGACTCAAACAACCGTATCGTAAGTAGTGCCGTGACCGATGCCAACGGTAACTTCACCATGAGCGTGAAAAACAAGAAGAACAAGCTTGTGTTCCACGGCATGGGTTACACGGACAAAGAGATGGCCATCAACAAGACTGTGTACAAAGTAAGCATGAGTGAATCGTCGAAGCAGATGAATGAGGTGCTGGTGACAGGTAAGAAAATGTCTCCCACCACGGGTCTGGAAATTCCCGCCAGAGAATATGCAGGCGCGGTATCTTCAATGCAGATGGACGATTTGGAAGGTTTGGCCTTCGAGTCAGTTGACCAAGCCCTGCAAGGACAGATAGCAGGACTGGACATCGTGGCTAACTCTGGTAACCTTGGTTCAGGTACGACAATGCGCTTGCGTGGTACTACGACCATCAACGGTGACGCAGAACCTCTTATTGTAGTAAACGACCATATCTTCGAATTGCCTGACGATGCTCAATCGGTAAACTTTGAGGATATGGATAACGAGGAACAGTTCTCTACCCTTCTGAACGTGAACACTGAGGATATCGAAAGCATTACGGTATTGAAAGATGCCGCCTCGGCAGCCAAGTGGGGTGTTAAAGGCGCGAATGGTGTTATTGAGATAAAGCTGCGTCGTGGTAAGCGTGGTCCCACTCAAGTTAACTTCTCTTATAAGTTCAATGGCACATGGCAGCCCGATGGCTATAAGATGCTGAATGGTGATGGATATACAATGATGCTTAAAGAAGCTTATTTCAATCCTTATCAGGAGTCGAGTTACACCAATGATATAGCTGAGTTGAACTACAATCAGTCCATGCCTTACATCTACAACCACTTTAATCACAACACAGATTGGGTGGATGCGGTGAAACAGTTCGGTAAGGAAAATCGCTACTACATAAATCTTAGTGGTGGTGGTGAGAAAGCTCAATTCCGCATTGGTGCGGGCTACAACAAGAGCACAGGTTCCATAATAGGTCAGAAAATGGACCAGTTCACGGAATCGACCACGCTGGACTATCAGGTGAGTGACCGTATACAGTTCCGCACAACTGTGAATATGACATTTACCAGTAACCATAAAAACTACGGAAACGACATATTGGCACGCGCATATAAAGCAATGCCTAACATGAGCATTTACGAATATGACGCACAAGGCAACCTGACAGGTAACTACTTCAATATGTTCCCATTGTCGGCAACCTTGACTACTTCCGAAACGACCATGATCGACCAGATAGACGGAACGACGAGCTACTATCTGAGCGATATGTTTGTAAACGGTAACCCCGTGGCACGCGCTAAGAAGGCTTGGTGGTTGCAGAAGCAATACAACATGACTCCGCAGTTTGACGTAACGTATAAGTTGTGGGGTAAGGACGGAGACCAGCACCAGTTGAACTACAAGGGTGATGTGCAGCTGAATGTCTACAACACCAGCAACGACGAATATTGCCCAAGCGAATTGAAAAACATGGATTGGGTATTCGGTGGCGACAATGCCGCATACCTGACGGACAACGAACGTAACTTGGTTTCCAACTCTGAATACAAATCGTTGGAGTTCACCACACGTCACGACCTGATGTATTACAGTAGCTTCAAGAATCCCGACCACAGTCTTTCTGGCTTGTTCCGCTTTGAAATGGCTACAGGTAGCAGCACAACGCAGACTTTGGGACTTTGGAACGTGCCTGACGGTATCAGCGACCCGACGGTAGTGGCCCTGCTCAGCAGCGTGAGTGTAAGCACAAGTGAATGGCGCAGCCATAGTTTCTTTGAGCAGTTGCACTATTCGTACAAGAGCAAATACTCTATCGACGTGAGTGTACGTACCGACGGTTCAACCGCTTTCGGCCGCGGACATAAATACGGCACATTTCCCTCGTTTGGCGGACGCTGGAACATCATAGACGAGAAGTTCATGGCTAAGACGAGGAAAGTAATAAGTATGCTGGCGTTCCGTCCTACGTGGGGTGTTACAGGTAACACCAGCAGCGCAAGCGGAAACCAATATAACAAGTACAGCTCTGACGGATACTACAACGGACACTCTGTGGTTACTCCTGACAACTTGTCTCTAACAAGTCTGAAATGGGAAAAGACTGCACAGTGGAACTTAGGTTTCAACTTGGGCTTGTTGAACGATCTGTTCACCTTCGAGTTTGAGGTATACAACAAAAAGACGACTGACTTGCTGATGGAAAGCAGGCGTATCGCCAGTGCGAATGGCTTCAGCACTTTAGACTGGGTGAATGGTGGTACGTTACGCAACAAGGGTTGGGAGTTGAACGTTAGCACCTCCAAGTTTGCTAAAGTCGGCAAGTTCTCCATGAAACTACGTGGTAACCTCTCTCAGAACTTCAACACCGTGGAAGATATGGATGCTATGATCCTGGAGAACTTGAATGGCTCTGACACCTGGAACCCGACAAACCTCTCTTATAATCAGCGAGTGCAAGTGGGTAATGCCCTCGGATCCATCTACGGTCTAAAATACAAAGGTGTGTTCCGCTACGATTATGACCACAATGGATATACGACAGCTTCGTTCCAGAGTTATGGATATGCCGAGGTTGACGCAGACGGAAATGTATGTTCCAGTCCTGACTACGCTGTAGCTTACGGTACAGGTTACGACGCTGCAGGAAATGCGATCAACACAGCCGCAGCGGCAGCTCGTCGAGGCGAGAACTACACTTGCCCTATAGCATACGATGCCGACGGCAATATGTTAACTGATGCGAAAGGTAATCCTCTTCCCCTGTACTACTGCTACAACGAGTCAAGTCGTTACCAATTCCAGGGCGGTGATGCCATTTATGAGGATATAAACCACGACGGTTCTATTGACCGCTACGATATGGTATACTTAGGCAATTCGAATCCTAAGTGCTATGGTGGTTTCGGCATCAACTTATACTACGGAAACTTCGAGCTCAACGCTTCCTTCAACTTCCGCATGGGCAACCAGATAGTGAACCTGGCACGCGGAGAATATGAAAGCATGACCGCCAACACTAACCAGAGCTACGCAACTACATGGCGCTGGCGCAAGAATGGCGATATCACCGAGATTCCACGTGCCTTGAGTTCCGTTTACGGTTACGAGAGTTACAACTCCCTGCCCAGCGACCGCTATGTGGAGAACGGAGATTACCTGCGTTTCCAGTATTTGCAGCTGAAGTATAATTTCGATGCCAAGAAACTTAAGAAGTATGGCATTCGTAGCCTCTATCTCTCTGCGACGATTAACAATCTTTTCTGCTGGACCAAGTACACTGGTGTTGACCCAGAGGTCAGCATAGGTGGATATGCGGTGGCAACCGATAGCAGTAAGACACCTCGTTCGAAATCTTTCACTTGCAGTATTAACCTTGGGTTCTAAAACAGAGGAATAATGGAAAAGAATATGAAAACGATAAAAATAGCAAGTGCGCTAATTGTGATAATATTGGCTGCTTCTTCATGTCAGGACTGGCTTACAGTATATCCTCAAACCCAAGTAGTAGAGGAGGATTTCTGGGAAGACAAGAACGACTTGGAGGGTGTCCGCTATGCCGCCTACAAGCAAATGTGCAGCACGTTGGAAAAGTTAGTACTTTGGGGAGACCTGCGCTCAGACTCATACACCCTGAGCTCCGCAGACGAAAGTACCACAACACAACAACTCTACAAGGAAATACGTGAGGGGCGTCTGGACCGCGACTCTGCCGAGTCATACTTCGAATGGGGAGGTCTCTACACCACTATCAACTATTGTAACAAGGTGTTGCAGCATGGTGAAGAGATATTAGAAAAGGACAAGCAGTTCACTTCTGCGGAATGGGCTCAGATGAAGGCGGAAATGACGGGCTTAAGAGCTCTCAACTACTTCTATCTGATACGTGCTTTCAAGGACGTTCCCTACACGACGAAAGTGATAAACAACGATACGGAAGTCACATCCTTCAGCGCAACCAACCAGCTTGTCATCTTAGACTCGCTCATCGTGGATGTGGAAAGCGTGAAGGGACGCGCCCGTAACCGCTTCACTTCAACGGCAGACACTAAAGGACTGATGACAAACGCTGCCATTTATGCCCTACTTAGTGATATGTATTTGTGGAGAGCTTCTCTACATCAGGGACGCGGAATAGACAATGATACTGTTCACGTGACAAATCATCCAGAAAGCACTGACACTATTGTCCCACACTCCGTGAATGGTGACTACCAGCTTTGCGCCGATTATGCAGACCTGGCAATGTCCGCATTAGCGTCGCAAACAGAGGATACGAGCGACATGTTCGGCAGCACTCAATTAGAAACGGTTTCTTATGGCCTCACCGATGTAAATCTCCTAAAGAACAGCTTCGAGAATTTCATTGGCGGGGAAACTCCTGAGTTGACTGCTTATGATCAAATCTTCACAAACGGTAATTCGGACGAGAGCATTTTCGAATTGCAGTTTAACACGAGTGATTCCAGAAGCAACACGGTTCTTACCAGCCTGTGGGGTTACGGAACAGCGGTTCATTTAGCTATGAGTGACGGTGCTTTAAGTGCCATTTACACTGGCTCGGAACAATCACGCGACAGTCGCACATGGTTCTCCGCCTGGAACAATGTGGCAGCCATCGGCAGCACCACATATAGCAGCTCATTGCCTGCCAACTATTGCTTCAAGTGGAGAGACGTGTCACTTACAATGCCGAATAGCACGTCCCCTGAATGTTCCGATCTTAAGATCAGCACGAGCGGAACCTCTGCGGATTCATATCGTAACTGGATAATCTACCGTCTCAGTGACGTTATGCTGCAGAAGGCAGAGGCTTTGGCTATGCTGGGAGAAAGTGTTGAAGCAATGAAATATGTGAATGCCATACATCGCCGCTGGTATTGCAACGACAGCCAAAGCAGCACGATGCAGCCAAGCGATGATTTTACCTCTTTAACGAGTTCTACACTCTTCAGTGGTACCACAAGCGCAACATTAG
>JAJPYT010000061.1 GCA_021204845.1 Prevotellaceae bacterium
CACCTTCGGCGCTCTTTTCCCCTTTGTGCAGCTTGCGTATTCCCTTACCCTATCCTAAAGCCTCTCGTAGCCCCACTCGTCGAGGATGCTGCCCCACGCCTCGTTGACCTTGCGGACGGTTTCGGGCTTGTATTGGTATTTGTTCTTCTTATAAACCTTCTTGCTGGCTATGTAGCTCTCTATGGCGGAGCGGGCGGCATCCCAGCCCGGGAGCTGGAGCTGGCTGTAAATCTGCTCTACTATGCCGAGGGCGTTCTGCTCTATGTCCTCGAACTTGACCTCGTAGAGATTGCCCGCGGGGATGAACCGCTTCTGCTCCTGATAGGCCCGGTATAGCTCCACGTAGTTGCGGAGGATGTTCCGCTCCATCTGCTCGTCGGAGATGGTGTGCAGCTGCAAGGGGAAGATGGTGTTTGCGAAGAAGGAGCGGCTACTCTCGAACACGGTGTAGGGGTTGCGCATGAGGTAGATGAACTTGGCGTTGGGGTACATCTCCACGAGGGCTTTCACCCTGCCTGTGTGGGGAGGGTTCTTGCTCAGGTACTGTGCGTCCTTGACACCGCGGCGGGTGTTCCAGATGGAGATGCGCACCAGCTTGTCGAAAACCTGCTTGAACGCCTCGATATCCTCGCTCGTGGCGGTGCGGAGCGTGAGGTAGCGGTCGCAATACTCTTGCATGCGCTCGGGGAAAAACCAGAAATTGTAGTAGCTGCGAGGGCACATGTTCTGGAAGGCGAACTCCTCCTCCTGCGGCAGGTCGGGGGCAAGCTCCATGTTGTCGGTGGGGCGATGCTCGGGCATAAGCCAGCCCATGGTTGGCTTGAACATGCCTTGCAGCGCCATCACATAGTGGGGGAAGACCGTCTGATAGGTGGTGGTGAAAGCGAAATGGGGGTCTTGCGCGAAGATGTTATGCACGTAAGTAGTGCCTGAGCGCCAGTGACCCAGGATGAAGAGAGGGTCGTGAGCCGGGCGCTGGCTGGCAAGCAGCTTGCGGAACTTGCGGTCCTGCAGCGGCACAGCGAGACTGAGCAGGCGGCAGATAGCCCTGGTGAGCAGATATTTGCCGCGTTTGTCGCTGGCTATGTGTTGCCCCGCGGTCAGTTCCTTGAACGTTTTCCAGTCCGCCCCCACGAGAGTGTTGACGGGTAATTTGCTAAATTCCAATAAACCCATTTCTCTATTTTATCACTTTTATTTCCAATCCTTGTCTGCTGAGTTCTCTGACAGCCTTCTCTATAGCCTCGTGGTGCTCGGGGGCTATGCCCAGTTTAGTGAGGTCGAGTGTCGGCACGTCGGCTTGCCACGTCTCTCCCGTGCCGAGCGGGCGCACTATCATGCCCACGGCGCTGGTGTTGTTGCTGATGGGGTCGATGAGTATGAAAGCGCCCGTAGCCTTGTTGGCGGAGTAGGGGTCGAAGAAGAGGTTCTTAGCCGTGGTTATGCGCACGAGACCTATCTCGTTGAGGCGGAAGTTGCGGCCCGGCTGGCGCTTCATGGTGTTAACGTCCACCAGATACTCCACGCTCTCCACTGTGGAGCGGGTGAGGTTGGTGTTGTGCTTTAGGAAGAACTGCTTGCCGGGGTCCATGGGCTCCTCGTCCATCCAGACGAGCATAGCCTCGAAGTCACGCCCGATGTGGGGCACGTTGTCTGGCCGCACAATCATCTCGCCACGGGAGATGTCAATTTCGTCCTCAAGAGTGAGCGTGACGCACATTGGGCAGAAAGCCTCGTCGAGCTCTCCGTCGTAGGTGTGGATGCCCTTTATGCGGCTGCGCTTCATGCTGGGGAGAGCCATCACCTCCTCGCCCTTGCGGATGCTGCCGGAGGCTATCTTGCCGCTGAAGCCGCGGAAGTTCTGGTTGGGGCGCAGGACGTACTGCACTGGGTAGCGGAAGTCCCGCATGTTGCGGTCGAGATGGATGGGCACCGTCTCGATGAAATCGAGCAGTGTGGTGCCCTCGTACCAGGGCGTGCGCTGGCTCTTCTCTACCACATTGTCGCCCTCGGTGGCGCTTAGGGGGAAGCAAGTTACGTCCTCTATGCCCAATTCACGTGTGAGGCTCAGGTATTCGGCGCTAATCTTTTCGAAAACCTCCTTGCTGTAGTCCACAAGGTCCATCTTGTTTACAGCCAGGGCTATGTGCTTGATGCCCAGAAGGCTGACGAGGAAGGTGTGGCGGCGTGTCTGCGTGATAACCCCCATGCGGGCGTCAACCAGGATGATTGCCAGATTGGCTGTGGAGCCTCCAGTTATCATGTTGCGCGTGTATTGCTCATGGCCCGGCGTGTCGGCAATGATGAACTTGCGCTTGTTGGTGGAGAAGTAGCGGTATGCCACATCTATCGTTATGCCCTCCTCGCGCTCAGCTTTCAGCCCGTCGAGCAGCAGGGCGTAGTCTATCTTGCCGGCTCCGGCGTTGCCCACTCGCTTTGAGTCGCGCTCGAGAGCCGTGAGCTGGTCCTCGTAAATCTTCTTGCTGTCGAAAAGCAGGCGGCCTATGAGCGTTGATTTTCCGTCGTCGACAGAACCAGCCGTGAGGAATCGCAGTAAATCTTTCTTCTCGTCGGCATCCAGGAATGCCTTTATATCTACATTTTTCTTTTCCATGATCAGCCTCCTTAAAATTAGAAATATCCCTCGCGCTTCTTCTGTTCCATAGAGGCTTCCTGGTCGAAGTCTATGACACGTGTGGTGCGCTCGCTCTTGGTGGTGGTCATCATTTCCTCCACAATCTCCTCTATGGTGGTGGCATTGCTCTCTACCGCTCCCGTGAGGGGCCAGCAGCCGAGGGTGCGGAAGCGTATCATGCGCTGGTGAATGCGCGGAATGTACTCTTTGGGCAGGCGGTCGTCATCGGGCATGATGAGGTTGCCGTCAAGCTCTATGCAGGGTCGCATCTTGGCAAAGTAGAGCGGCACTATGGGAATCTGCTCGAGGCGGATGTATTGCCAAACGTCAAGTTCCGTCCAGTTGCTCAAGGGGAACACGCGGATGGACTCGCCCTTGTGGATGCGCGAGTTGTAGATGTCCCACAACTCGGGGCGCTGGTTCTTGGGGTCCCACTGGTTGAACTTGTCGCGGAAGGAGAAGATGCGCTCTTTGGCACGGCTCTTTTCCTCGTCGCGGCGCGCACCTCCAAAAGCGGCGTCGAACTTATATTTAGCCAATGCGTCGAGCAGGGCCTTGGTTTTCATGAGGTCGGTGTGCACCTTGCTGCCGTGGGTGAAAGGTCCCACGCCTGCCCTGAAGCCTTCCATGTTGCTCTCCACGATAAGGTTCCAGCCAAACTTCTTGGCGTAGCTGTCGCGGAACTCTATCATTTCCTTGAATTTCCACTTGCTGTCGATGTGCATGAGGGGGAAGGGCACCTTGCCTGGGGCAAATGCTTTCTCCGCCAGGCGCACCATAACGGAACTGTCCTTGCCTATGCTGTAGAGCATGACGGGATTCTCAAATTCAGCCGCCACCTCACGGATGATGTGGATGCTTTCCGCTTCCAGTTCCTGAAGATGCGAGAGTTTCTGTTCGTCCATAGTCGTTTTATTCTGTCATGTTAGTAGTTTTTCCCTTTTCCGTCTGCCGCATAACCATGTCCACTATCAGCCTCACGCTCTCCTGGAGCGGAAGCACCGAAGTGTCGAGACTGAGCGCGGGACGCTCGGGAGCCTCGAAAGGGGAACTGATGCCTGTGAACTCCTTCACCTCGCCACGGCGCGCGCGGGCATAGAGACCCTTCACATCGCGGCGCTCGCACTCCTCTATGGGGGTGCTAACATAGACCTCGAGGAAGTCAGCCTCGCCTATGATATCACGTGCCATGGCGCGGATTGCGTTGGTGGGGCTGACGAAGCAAGCAAGGGTGACAACCCCCGTCTGCACGAAAAGCTTGCCCACCTCGGCTATGCGGCGGATGTTCTCGGTGCGGTCAGCCACTGAAAAACCGAGGTTGCTGTTTATGCCCGCCCTTATGTTGTCTCCGTCCAATATCATGCAAAGCACGCCCCGCTGGTAGAGCTCACGCTCCACTCCTATCGCGATTGTGCTCTTGCCGCTGCCGCTCAGGCCAGTAAACCATATCATCATGCCCCTCTGGCGGAGCAGGTGTTCCCTGTCCTGGCGCGTGAGCGTCTGCCCGTGAATAGGAAATATGTTATGCTCCATATCGCGTTTTGATGTGCGTTGTGAGTGCAAAATTACACAAAATTATGTAAATTTAAGGTCTGATTGTATGAAAAACGTAACCTTTTCCTTGCATTAGGCTTTGCCCTGGCAATGGAAGCTGATTAGGCGCTTCATAGTTGCCGCCTCGCCTAAACGCAAACAAGGCACATCCCCTTCCGTGGAAAGGAAAAGTGCCTTGCTTGCCTATTTGAACCTTGTGTGGCAGCTTACTTAATAACAGCCGACAGCTCGGAGCCAATCTTCACCTTCACAATCTTCTTTGCGGGAATGTCGAGAGGCTCGTGAGTGAGAGGATTCTTGCCCTTGCGTGCCGGACGCATGGTAATAGCCATCGTGATGACACCAGGTATCTGCACCTTCTCTCCTTTGCCCAGCGCTCCCTTCACACTTTCAATAGCGGCTTCCACGGCCTTCTTCGCGTCTACCTTTGTAAGGCCAGCCCCTGCGGCAACCTTAGCAATCAATTCTGTCTTATTCATAAGTAATTAGTTTATATAAGTGAAATAATGTATTACGCTTTGGCAAAGGTATGAATAAAATTAAATAAAAGCCAAACATATCTATGAAAAAATGTGTTTTGCCGTCTTTTTGATAAAAAGAACCCCCAATATTGCCATTATGAAAGGAAAATCTTACCTTTGTGCTGTACATTCGCCACGAATGGTCTTTTTGTACCAGTTAGATATCTATATGTTATGGTTGAGAAAAAAATGAAGTGGATGCTCGCCCTTGCGCTGCTGGTGGCAGCCGCAGATGTAAGCGGTAAGTCGAGATATATAAAGACGGTTGAGCCAATCAATGTTGACTGTCCGGAGGGTAGTGTGCCTCGTTTGCCGTGGCAAGTGTGGGTGACATACAGCGACGGCTCTCACGAGTGGAGGCAGACGCGATGGGACAACTCGCCAGCGCCCGTGGAGCGGCAGGAGAGCCTTGAACCCGTGGGGAGCGAATACAGCGTGGGAGGCTACGTGATTGGCGACAACTCGACGGCAAGCGGCTTCCCCATAACAGCCAACGTGCGTGTGGTGGCGCAGAGCCAGAACGAGGAACTGCCCCACGTGGTGTGTGAGCCCCTGCCGCTGGCTGATGTCTCCCTCACAGGCGACAACCGCCTCACCTCCAACCGGGATCTGGATATAAGCACACTGCTTTCCTTCGACCTCTCGCAGCAGCTATATAACTATCGGGACACCTATGGCCTGCCCACTGAAGGCTACACCGAGAGCGACGGATGGGACAGCCCCACCACCAAGCTGAAGGGGCACGGAACGGGGCATTATATGTCGGCTCTCGCCTTTGCCTTCGCCAGCGCCACCGACCCTGGTCAGAAAGACAGCCTGCGGAGCAGGATACGCACCATTGTGGACGAGCTGAGGGCGTGCCAGGAGCGCACCTTCGTGTGGAGCGACTCATTAGGGCGCTACTGGGAGGCACGAGACATTGCACCTGAAGAAGAGCAAATGCGTGAGCTGAAAGGGACGTGGGATGCGTTCGACGAGTATAAAAAAGACTGGCAGCACTATGGCTATGGCTATCTGAACGCCATACCTGCCCAGCACCCAGTGCTGATAGAAATGTATCGCGCATATAATAATGAGGAGTGGGTCTGGGCTCCATATTACACCATTCACAAGCAGTTGGCGGGGCTGATAGACATAGCCAACAATATAGACGACAGGCAGTTGGCTGAGAAAGCGCTGCTGATTGCCAAAGATATGGGGCTGTGGGTGTGGAACCGCTTGCACTACAGGACTTACGTGAAGACCGACGGCACACGCGAGGAGAGGCAGGAGCGCCCAGGCAACCGCTATGAGATGTGGAACATGTATATAGCCGGTGAGGTGGGCGGCATGGCTGAGTCTCTCTCGCGCCTGTCGGAGATGGTGGCGGACGCTGACGAGAGAGCGCGCCTCCTGGAGGCTGCGAGCTATTTCGACGCGCCGGCTTTCTTCTCTCCCCTGAGCCAGAATATCGACGACATTCGCACCCGCCACGCCAATCAGCACATACCGATGATAACGGGCGCTCTGCGCTCTTTCCGCAGCAACGGTGATGTGAAATACTACCGCCTCTCGCGCAACTTCTGGGACATGATTCAGGGCCGCTACGTCTACGCCATGGGCGGAGTGGGCAATGGCGAGATGTTCCGACAGCCTTATAGCCAGATACTTAGCATGAACACAAACATAATGAGCGACCGCAGGCGGGATATGTACCCTAACCCGGACATAAACGAGACCTGCTGCGCCTATAATCTTGCGAAACTAACGAAAGACCTCAACTGCTTCACGCCCGACGACGCCTCGCTGATGGACTATTACGAGCGAGTGCTTTACAATCAGATTGTTGGCTCGCTGAACCCCGACCAGTGGGAGTGCACCTACCAGTATGCCGTGGGAATGAACGCAATAAAGCCTTTCGGGAACGAGACACCGCAGTCCTCGTGCTGCGGTGGCACGGGAGTGGAGAATCATGTGAAGTATCAGGAGGCCGCCTATTTCGCCAACGACACTTGTCTTTGGGTGGGGCTTTACATGCCAAGCCAGGCGAGGTGGAAGGGCATGAGCATCAAGCAGTCATGCGCCTGGCCAGCCGAGCGCAGCGCCCTTGAGTTCGAGGGAGAGGGTAGCTTCGCCCTTAAACTGCGCGTGCCTTATTGGGCCACGAGCGGCTTCAGCGTCAGCTTGAACGGCAAGCAGATAGCCACCTCTCCGCAGCCTTGCAGCTACGTGGAGATACCAGTGCGCCAGTGGCAAAGCGGGGATGTGGTGGAGATAGAGATGCCCTTCACCGTGCATATTAATTACGGACCCGACAAGATGGACCTTGCAGCCACAGGGAAGAACGAGACAAAAACTCCATTCGACCCGCAGTGGGCCGGCACGCTGATGTACGGGCCGCTGGTGATGGCAAGTCCCGACATACACAACTGGGACGAGGCGGAATTTTCTCTTAAGGCAGACCTCAGCGACGTGCAACGTGAGGGTGTTTCCGGTGAAGACGGCACGCAGGGGCCGCTTTACACACTCTCGCTGCAAGGGAGGCACTTCCAGCCTGATTATTACCAGACGGGGCATTCGACTCACTATCTGCGCCTAAGCGTGGGTGGCAGCTCGGCAAAGAAAACTTCCAAACGAGCCGACAAGACGGCTTTGCAGCAGGCTATCAGCCTTGCTAACGAGCGGGTGGCTCAGCGAGATGCGTGGGCTCCCTACGGTTATGCCCGTCTGCTGGCTCAATTGGACTCTGCCGAGCAGGTGAACGCAAAGCCTCTGAAAAGTTTGAGACAAGAGGAAATAAATGCCGCCATATCCTCTCTCAACATGGCAATAAACACCATGCGCCCAAGCAATCTGGCTGAGCCCGAGGATTTGAGCGAGCTGCTCTCCTTGCTCACCCAGTCGAAAAACATCCCTAACAAGACAACTCCCCTGCGCGAAGCCATAGATTATGCTGACATGGTGGTGCAGTACGTTAACGACGGCAGCGGCACACGTGACCTCATAGAAAAGGCAACAAAACGCCTGCAAGAGGCACTTGCGGAGATGGAGTAAGTGGGGGAGGCATTAGCTTTGTGTTTCGTAAAAACTCCTTTTGCAACACCCTCTACCAATAGGCGCTAATGAGTTTACTGCACCTCCTCCACGGCGATGCTGTCGGTTGCCGCTTCTGTGGTGTCTCTTTGCGCTTCCAGTTCCGCCTCGATGCGCAGGCGGTCGAGTTTCTGGTATTGGGCTTGAGCCTGTGTCATGAATATCCCGTCGGGATGGTCGGTGATATATTTGTCTAAACTCTTCAGGCTGGCGTTGGAGTTTGCTGTCTGCCAGTCCATGGAGTCGATGCGGGCATTTGCCAGGTTCACCAGATAGCGGCGTTCGGGATTATCTGCCACGAAGATTTTCAGCTCCTTCAGCGAGTAGCGCATAACTTGCTCTCTTAGCTCCCTCTGCTCCGAAACGAGGCTCAAATAACGCTCCCGCACGTCGTCAATATGTTTGCTTTCGGGGAATTTCGCAATGAAATCCTCAAACATCAGAGGGTCCATGCAACTGTCGAGCAGGGCGTAGGCGTGTACCTCACGCCTGTGGTCGGCGCGGGCGTCACGGAGGCAAAGCACAACCACTAAAACCACAAAAAGTATGAGCACTAACGCCCATACTTTTACTTTGCGGTTAGAACGGAGGAAATCGAAATTCATTCCTTAGAACTTGAACCCGAAGCCCAGCACAACTTGATTCTTGTTGAGATTCACATTCACTGGGGCTATTGCCTGGCCCTCCATGCCAGATGTGTCAAAGGCATAGAAATCACCGCTTTGCGAGCGGAACTTATAAGCGAGGTCTACATAGAACTTCTTGAAGGTATAGCCCAAGCCCACAGTCACAATGTTCGCGTCGCCCAGAATCATGTAGTCTGTGCTCGTGCTATAGTCCATAGCGTAAGAGTCTATGCTGTATTGGTCAAATGTGGCATCGTCCTTGTAGCGGCTGGTTATATAGTTGTATCCTAAGCGGATGGCAAGACCGTCTATGGGCTTGTATTCCACGCCAGCTTTAATTGTGTGCTGCCCCTTCAGGGTGTTCTTAGTGTGCTGGTTCATGTAGAAGTCCTGGTCGTTGGCAAGAGCCGAGCCGTAAGGGTCGCCGTAGTCATATTTCGGGTAGCCCATAGCAGTTTTAGCATAGTTGGCATATTCGTACTCCACACCCCATGCAAAGCAGTTGGAGACCGTGGAGCCAAGGCTGAAGCGCCCCTTCCATGGCGTGCGCACCGTATATTCGAGGTAGCTCTCCAGTCGGTCGCTCTGGTCGAGATTGAAGATGGTGGAGTTCTTCAGGCGGTACCACGTCGGTGTCTCCAATGCCACGCCAAAGCGGAAGGGATTGTCCTCCACAGGGCGTACGATGATTCCGAACTTGGCGTTCAGTCCGTAGCCGTCCACTTGCACGTCGTTATAAAGCGAGCTGTTCAGCGCGTCATCCGAGCCATATTCAGCATATTCGCTCCAAGCCCTGTAGCTGACATTATCTACTCCAAATGTGGCACCCAAATAAACACGGTCCTCAATGTTGAAGGAAGCGTTGAAGTCGTAAGCCTGCAACGAGCCCGTCTGGTGGCGGGTATAATTGTTACTGTAGCTTGGGTAGTCGTTTTGGTAGTTGCCATCCTCGTTCTGCGTCAGATAATAGTTATCCATCGATGGGTCTTTATCCACAGGCATTGCCGCCAGTCCAGCCAGATTGTTTGATGTCGCGAAACCAGCCGTTGCCAGCTCAGCCAGCTGGTCCATCTGCGAGAGACCGCCCAGGTCGCCATTGTCGGCGAAGAAGCCCATATTGTAGTTAGCCTTCTTCTGATAGTTTACGGCGAAGTTGGCATAGCGCAGTTTGCTCTCGCAGCGCACGCTGAAGACCATGCCGAACTGGTCGAAAGAGGCGTGTGTGAGCTTTTCCCCGTATGTGGTGGGGTCGTTCTTGTCCCAGCCGTTGCCATTGGGGACTATCACTCCAAACGACATTCCCACATCGCTCTTCCTATAGAGACCTATGCCCGCAGGGTTGCTGCTTATCACCGAGAGGTCGGCTCCCAATGCTCCTAACGCGCCGCCCATGCCCACGTAGCGTGCCGAGCCGTTGAGGTCGTCGGTGGCTGTGAGACGGTCGTTGAGATATGTGTCTTGTGCCTGTGCCAGGGAGCAAACTCCCAGTGCCATGGCGAATAATGTGTTGCGCATGTTCATGATACTCATAATGATATGGTTTTTTTCCGTTGCTTCTTAAATCTTATGCACTCTCTCTATTGTTATCTGCGTCCGCCGCCACCACCGCGTGCGCCGCCTCCCGAGAAGCCTCCTCCGCCAGAGAAGCCCCCTCTGCTGCCTCCGCTGAAGCCTCCACCCGAGAAGCTGCGGCTGCTGCCTGCCGACGTGCTGCGTGAGGTGTTCACCGACGTGC
>JAJPYT010000142.1 GCA_021204845.1 Prevotellaceae bacterium
AATAACCGAACCAGAAAGACCTACCTATTGTTTTCCTTTTGCTTCTTTTCCTTTTTGCCACCCCACACAAAAAAGCCCCCGCCACACATGGGCAGGGGGCTTTCTTATATCCAGCCAAAACGCTGTTAGTTAAACCACTTCACGTAGCAGAAGTCCTGACGGTGAGGCAGGTTCTCGTTCTTCGGATAGAGGCGATAGGCTACCTTGAATGAGCCGGCGTTGTTTATCACGTGCTCCAGCTCGAAGGTGTAGTTGTTGCCCTCGTGGCCCACTACCTTGAAAGGCTCTACCTTGTAGATGTGCTCCACGCCCTCCTTGTCGGTCCAGAGAGTTACCAGCTCTATGGCGATGGCATCGTTGAGGCCCGCCTCGTCCACCACGAAACGAATCATGTATTTACTGCCAGCCACTACACTGCCGTTCTGCACCTCCTCGGGTTTGTTGCAAGAGACAACCCTTATGGCATCCCAACGCTCCGCCACGCTCTCTTTCCAGTGGGCTATCTCCTTGGCCAGCATGTTGTTGTTGGCACTGAGCTTCTGGAAGCGGTCGCGCATGGGGTCGTAGAACTTGCGATAGTAGTCGTCCATCTGGCGCTTCATGGTGTAGTGCGGCGCAATCTGCGAGATGGAGTTCTTAATAACCTGTATCCACTCGGGGCTGTAGCCCTTGGAATTGCGGGCGTAATAGAGAGGCATAATCTTGTTCTCCAGCAGAGAATAGATGGTGGCTGCGTCGAGCTGGTCCTGATGCTCCTGATTCTGATAGGTGCGCTTCGATGTCAAAGCCCAGCCGGCTCCCTCGCGGTAGCCCTCGTACCACCAGCCGTCGAGCACGGAGAGGTTGACAACGCCGTTCATGAGAGCCTTCTCTCCGCTGGTGCCGCTTGCCTCCATGGGGCGGGTCGGGGTGTTCATCCAGATATCCACGCCAGAGATAAGGCGACGCGCCAGCTGCATGTCGTAGTTCTCAAGGAAAATGATCTTGCCGAGGAACTGCGGCATCTGGCTGACCTCGTAAATACGCTTTATTAGCCCCTGCCCCGCTCCGTCGTTGGGGTGAGCCTTGCCCGTGTAGAGGAACTGCACGGGATAGTTGGGGTTGTTCACTATCTTCTCCAGGCGTGCCAGGTCGGTGAAGAGCAGATGGGCGCGCTTGTAAGTGGCGAAGCGGCGGCCGAAACCTATGAGCAGATGGTTGGGATTTATCCTCTCCATGATGCTAATCACACGTGACGGGTCGCGCTGGTTCTTCAGCCAGTTGTCGTGGAACTCCTTGCGGATATAGTCTATCAACTTAGTTTTCAGCCTCATGCGGGTATCCCATATCTCATCGTCACTGACGCTCTGAATGGGTTCCCACATTTTCTCGTTGCTCTGGTCGTAGATGAAGTCGGGGTCGAAGTGCTTGCCATAGACCTTACGCCACTCGTTGGCGCACCAGGTGGGGAAGTGCACACCGTTGGTAACGTAGCTTACGTGGCTCTCCTCAGGGAAATAGCCCTTCCAGATGCCTGAGAACATCTTCTTGCTAACCTCGCCATGCAGCCAGCTGACACCGTTAACCTCCTGAGAGGTGTTGCAGGCGAAGGTGGACATGCAGAAGCGCTCGGAATGGTCGTCGGGGTTGGTGCGCCCCATGCCGATGAACTCGTCCCAAGTGATGCCAAGCAAACCGGCATAACCGCTCATATATTTGCCAAAGAGACCCTCGTCGAAATAGTCGTGACCAGCTGGAACGGGAGTGTGGACCGTGTAGAGGGAAGAGGCGCGGACAAGCTCAAGAGCCTGCGTGAAGGAGAGACCCTCCTGCACATAATCCACCAGGCGCTGCACGTTGCAGAGAGCCGCGTGCCCCTCGTTGCAATGGTAAACATCTTTCTTTATGCCCAATTTCTTAAGCAACAGCACGCCGCCAATGCCTAAGAGTATCTCCTGCTTCAGGCGGTTTTCCCAGTCACCGCCGTAGAGAGTGTGGGTTATCGGGCGGTCGAAGCCAGAGTTGCGCTCGTTGTCGGTGTCGAGAAGATAGAGCTTCACACGCCCCACATTCACGCGCCAGACGTATGCGTGCACATAATAATTCATATAAGGCACATCCACTACCATGGGCGTGCCGTCCTCGTTCAACTGCTGCTCTACGGGCAGAGAACTAAAGTTCTGGGCGTCATAGTTGGCCACTTGCTGCCCGTCCATGTTAAGGGACTGGGTGAAATAGCCGAACCTGTAGAGGAAACCCACAGCGCAGAGGTCGACATTGCTGTCGCTCGCCTCCTTCACATAGTCGCCCGCCAAGATGCCCAAGCCACCGGAATAAATCTTCAGGCACTGGTTCAAACCAAACTCCATGCACAGATAGGCTACGCTGGCACGGGTCTTGTCCGGCTCCACGTCCATGTAAGCGCGGAACTGCCTGTAGACATCGTTCATCTTCCTAAGGACAACCTTGTCCTTTGCCAATTCCAGCAGTTTCTCGTAGCTGATGTGCTCAAGCATGAGAACTGGGTTGCCTCCGCACTCTTCGAACAACTTCGCGTCCAAACTACGGAACAAGCTGCGGGCATCGTGATGCCACGCCCACCACATGTTGTGCGCCAGCTCGTCCAGTTTGCTCAACTCTGCGGGGATGTTACTCCTCACCGAAATCTGGCGGAATGCAATCTGATTAGCGTTACTTGCCTTAATTTTCATAGTCTTACTGTTTTAATTAAAAGAGTTGTTATTTTTCCTGTATTTGGAATTTCTCAAAGCAATGTCGTAAGCCTCGTAGTAATACTCTATGAAGTGCTCCCAAAGGGCTTTCTGCGAGAGCTCGTCAGCCGCCTTGCGGGAGGAGTCACGCTGCGCCTTGTCGAACGAGGCATACCGCTCCACGGTTGCCACAACAGCGTCTGCCACATCGTGATAATTGTAATCTGTGCGGTGAATCACCTCCACCCCGTCCTCCAGATGGCTCACATCGCCCTTCTCCTTGTTTGCCCACAGACCGAAGCCGCTCAAATCGGTGGTGACACAAGGAATCTTGAAAGCCACCGACTCCAGCGGAGTGTAGCCCCAGGGCTCGTAATAAGAGGGATAGACGCAGAGGTCGTTTCCTATGAGCAAATCGTAATATGAAGCATTGAAAACCCCGTCTTTTCCGTCTAAGTAGCAAGGCACGAATATCACTTTCACCTTGTCCTGCCGCTCGTTCCTGATGCCGTACCAACGCATGGCACCCAGGATGGTATCCCCGTCCATGCCATAGAGATTATGGGTTATAACAGGGCGGTCCAAGGGCGAGTCGAACTGCTGCCCGCTCTTCAGGCGCTCCAGCAGGTCGGCACGCGCCCCCTGCACCCAGGCAGGCACCAAAACAAAGGCCAGGACATCACTCGTGAGCGAATTCTTGGCCTTTAATCTTGACATGGCGTCGAGGAAAACGTCTATCCCCTTATTCTTGTATTCGTACCTGCCGCTTGTCGACACTATTAGCGTGTCTTCGGCAAACTGGCAACCAGTAAGGGCGTTAGCCACGCTCAGCAGAGACTGCCTGGCACGCTTTCTATGGGAGCTGAAAGAATGGACAGATGGCACGAAATCGTTCTCAAAGCCATTCAGCAGCACAGCGTCGCACTTGCAGTCGAGCAACTGGCCGCACTCTCTGGCGGTAATGTCGCTCACGGTGGTGAAGCAGTCCACGTTGTGCGCTGTCTGGCGCTCTATGCTGTGTTTCGCCTCCATGTTAAGCTCCTGCGCCATCTGGTTTCCGTTGTAAGCGTAGAGGTAGTCATATAGGGGTTTGTTGTTTCCAGCTATGCTGCGCCCAATGCTCGTGGCGTGAGTGGTGAATATTGTGGCTATGGCTGGCACGTGTGTACGCACGTAAAGAGCGCCTATTCCCGACATCCACTCGTGAGCCTGGAACACCACCTTCTTGCCTCCCCTGCGCAGGTAGTAACTATAAAAGCTCTCCACCACACGCCCTGCGCCGTAGGAAAACATGGAAGCCTCGTCGTAGTCGCCATAGGCATGCAGCGAATTCACTTGATATTCAGTCCACATGGCTCCGTAAACATCGTTTTTCACAGCGAAATAGGGTTGGAAGTCTATCAGGACAACCACCGGGCGACCGGGTATCTTCCAGCGTCCCGTCCTCACGTTCACTCCTTCTCTCTTTGCTTTTGCCACCCATTTAGGGAACAGCATGTTGTCTTCCTCAAAGTAAGGAGACTCTTTTTCTTTCCATACATCGGGCCCAATGAACACGAGATTGTCGTTCATCGCCTCCCGCAAAACCTTGGCACGAGTTGACAGAACAGTGTATATGCCACCTACCTTGTTGCAAACTTCCCAACTCGCTTCAAACACGAAATCCGGCATTAGATTACCTTCAAGCATCTGAATTTTTAATGTATTTTGCAAAATAAATTGCACAAAGTTAAGAAATCCTTTGGATAATACGTCTTAAGAAGCCCCTTATATGGCTCAAAAATTGATATACATCAAGCGAAAAGCCCGTTTTTTCACAAACATTATGCCCCAAAACATGGATTCTATCGAATAAATGCATACTTTTGCATTATGAAAAAGTGTTTTATCATTTCCGTCTTAACCGCCTGCCTCGGCACGGCAGTACAAGCCCAGGGACCCTGGAAGTTCCGCATGCAAAGCGCAGAGAACGAGATAAACCTCAATATCGACCTTTACGAGGAGAGCATAGATGTGCCAGGCATGAGCATGTTCGGGCCCATGAACGGCTATATCGACGGCAAGGGAGTCTATGGAGTATGGATGGTGACATCCGTGGAGATAATCTCTGACACACAAGCGAAAATCCACCTTTCCAACGACCAAGGTAGCGAGACCCAGCCCGTGCGCCTCACTCTGACAAGCGACTCCACCTGCCTTTTCGAGCAGACGGGAGGCAACGTCATAAAGCGTGCCGTTAACCGCAAACTGGTGAAAGTGCCTGCCAAGATGGAGTTCCGCCTTCCTGCCTCTAAGTGATAATTATGTGGGGAAAGCAAACAATAGTGCTCCTGCTGCTGGCAAGTCTGCTGGCAGCCTGCCGTCCTGGCAAGACGGAGAAAGGAGACGGGGGCGACACCATACCTATGAAGTATGCCCGCAACCTCACTCTCATTCAGCACGCGGACTTTGTGGAGGCTATCTTGCGTAACCCTTGGGACACCACTAAAGTGCTGAACCGCTACGAGATAAGGGAGCCACTGAAGAGGCTTGTTGTCTGTTCTACGGTGCATTGCGCGCTCCTGCAAGACTTGGGGGCGGAAGGCAGCGTGGCAGGCGTGTGTGAACTGCAATATATCGACCTTCCCTACGTTAGAGAGGGAGTGAGGCGTGGAAACATAAAAGACGTGGGAAACAGCACAGAGCCAAACGCTGAAATGATAATGGACCTGCAAGCCGACGCTATACTTGCGTCGCCCTTCGAGAATAGCGGAGGCTATGGCGCTGTGGAGCGGACAGGCATACCCATTATAGAATGCGCCGACTACATGGAAGTAAGCCCCTTGGCAAGAGCCGAGTGGGTGAAGTTCTACGGCAGGCTTTGCGGCAGGGCACGGCAAGCCGACAGTCTGTTCGCTGCCGTGGAGAGGTCTTATATGAGGCTGAAAGCCCTGGCGGAGGAGGCTGAAGACGAGCCCACGGTGATTGTGGATCTGCCCTATCAAGGCATCTGGTACGTGAGTGGCGGAGGCGGTGCCAACGGCTCTATGTACAGGGACGCTCATGCGCGCTACATTTTCAGCGAACGCCCCGAATCAGGCGGCATTCCGCTAAGTCTGGAGGCAGTCATCGAGGCTGGCGAGGATGCCGACTACTGGCTAATAACATATTCAAGCCCTGAGGACTTGACATATAAAAGCCTCGCCACGGAAAACACTCTGTACAAGAACTTCGCAGCCTACCGCAAGCGCAACGTGTATGGCTGCAATGCGAGGGCTACGGGCTTCTTCGAGGAGACACCCTTTCACCCAGAACGCCTCTTGGCAGACTTGATAAGCGTGCTGCACCCTCGCTTGGATGTGGAAGTTGACCACCATTATTTCACACAGTTAGATGAAGAATGACACCGCCACATGCCCACAAACAGCGGGACACCTGCCTTCGGCGTTGCCCCTGGGCGCTATCGCGCTGGTGCTGCTGGTGGTGCTTCTCTTCGCGGCTAACCTCTATTTGGGCAGCATAAGAATACCTGCCCGCGAGGTGACTCGCATACTCTTTGGCGCTGAGGCGGTGGCTCATCCCTCGTGGAAATATATAATAGTTGAGAGCCGTCTGCCAGCCGCCATCACAGCCCTGCTCTGCGGCGCGTCGCTCGCCAGCGCTGGTCTCATGCTGCAAACTGCCCTGCGCAACCCCTTGGCGGGCCCCAGCATATTAGGTATTGACAGCGGGGCGAACTTGGGAGTGGCTCTGGTGATGCTCGCGGCAGGTGGTATGCTCAGAGCCAGCGGCATAACCTTTGGAGGCTTTTTCGTGGTAATAATAGCCGCCCTGCTCGGGGCTTTGGCAGTAATGGCGCTGCTTTTGTTACTTAACCGCATTCTGCGCGACAATGTTATGCTGCTGATTTCCGGCGTTATGATAAGCTATATTGCCGGTAGTCTCATCTCCCTGCTCAACTACAAAGCCACCGAAGAGGGCGTGCACACGTTCATGCTTTGGGGCTTGGGCTCGTTCCGCGGCATGACTATCGAGCGTCTGCCCTACTTCACCTGTCTCTGCCTACTGGGGCTGGCTCTTGCCGTCTTGCTTATAAAGCCTCTTAACGCCCTGCTTTTAGGCGAAAACTACGCACATAATCTGGGGATTAACATCCGCAGAACACGCTCTCTGCTCTTGCTCACAACTGGCTTGCTTACAGCCGCTTGCACTGCTTTTTGCGGTCCTGTCACTTTCATCGGGCTGGCTGTGCCGCACTTAACAAGGATGTTTCTTCGCAGCGCAAATCACCGCATACTGCTTCCCATGACCATGCTTTGCGGTGCCTCCCTGGCGTTGCTATGCAGCCTGCTCAGCACGCTCCCAGGCGAGAGCAGCCTTATACCAATAAACGTGCTTACGCCCATTATCGGGGCTCCTACTGTGATATATGTAATCCTTAAACTTAAACGAGAATAATTTTTTACCGACATGAAGAGAATCAGTTTAATCCTTTTGTGCGCCGTCTCGGCGGTCACCTTATTTGCGCAAGTCGACTACAACGTTATCCCCCTACCCCTCTCTATCGCTTTGAGCCCCAAGGGAGAAGAGTTTTCACTTACCAGCGGCGCTGTGGTCTCATTCCCGGCTGACAACCCAGAGATGCAACGTAACGCCCAAATGCTTTGCGACTATCTGGGCGAAAGCACAGGGCTTAGCCTTACCGCTGAGGCCAGCTCACGAGATAAAGCCGCAGTGAGGCTACTGACGGGCATGAAGAGCGACAATCCCGAGGCATACACTCTCACGGTAGACAAGAATGGCGTCACCATCCAGGGAGCGAGCGAGAGCGGCGTTTTCCGAGGCATACAGACGTTGCGTAAGGCCATAGGAGTGGCAGAGGGTGACACAGTGAAACTGCCCTACGTTACTGTTTCTGACGAACCCCGCTTCAGCTATCGCGGTGTGCACATCGACTGCTCGAGGCACTTCTTCCCTGTGGATTTCCTTAAGACTTACATAGATATCCTTGCCCTTCACGGCTGCAACAACCTCCACTGGCACCTTACCGACGACCAGGGCTGGCGCTTCGAGGTGAAGTCTATGCCCTTGCTCACTGAGGAAGGCAGCATACGGAAAGAGACTGTCATAGGCTCGGAAGTGGGCGGAATTTTCGACGGACAGGAGTATGGCAGAAACCTCTATTACACACAGGAGCAGTGCCGCGAAATAGTGCAATACGCGGCTGAGCGATACATAAACGTGATACCGGAGATTGACCTGCCAGGACACATGATAGCCGCCTTGCACGTCTATCCCCAGCTTGGCTGCACAGGCGGTCCCTACGAGGTGTGGACGCAATGGGGCGTGGCTCAGGATATTCTCTGCGCCGGCAATCCGGAGACCCTCGTTTTCTTGAAAAAAGTGTTAGACGAGCTTACCGATGTGTTCCCCTCCAAGCTCATTCACATAGGCGGAGACGAGGCTCCCCGCACGCGCTGGCGGCAGTGCCCCAAGTGCCAGGCTAAGATGAGGGAACTGGGGCTTGACAGTGAGGCTCAGCTGCAAACCTACATTAACCAAGAGCTGGAGGCATTCCTTGCGGAGAAAGGGCGTTCGGTGATAGGCTGGGACGAGGTGCTTGAGGGAGGCCTTTCCGAAAACGCCACCGTAATGAGTTGGCATGGGGCAGACGGAGCTGTGGCAGCGGCAAGCCAGCATCACAACGTGATCATGACCCCTACCTCCTACTGCTATTTCGATTATTACCAGCTCTCCAACCGCGATGCTCAGCCCCGTGCCATAGGCGGCTATGTTCCCGTAAGCAAAGTCTATAGCCTCGAGCCTGTACCGGCAGAGCTATCAGAAGAGCAACGCCAGTATGTGCTTGGCGCTCAGTGCAACCTGTGGACTGAACACATCATTGCCCCACAGCAGATGGAGTTCATGCTGCTGCCCCGCCTCAGCGCCATGTGCGAGGTGCAGTGGACCCAGGCAGAGAGGAAAGACTACGAAGCCTTTAAGAGCCGCCTGCCCCGCATGATGGAGCTGTATGGCAAACTTGGGTGGAAATACTGCCGCTGGTTCGAGTGAGGGCGATACTCTTTTAAATAAATTAAGGAAAACTCACATGAAATATGAACTCAGAAACCTTAGCGTAGGATACGGAGACGAGCCCGTTGTTTCAGGCATAAACGCCACTCTCCACGAGGGTGAGCTCTGCGCCTTGATCGGACCCAACGGTGCCGGCAAAAGCACGCTGCTTCGCACCATGGCGGCTTTTCAGCCAGCGATTTCGGGAGAGTTGTGGCTCAACGACATAGACGTGCGCACAAGCACTCCACTTAGCCTGAGCCGCCACATAGGCGTGGTGCTTACCGAGCGAGTGAGTGGCATGGGAATAACCGTCAGGGATTTGGTGGAGATGGGGCGCAGCCCCTACACAAACTTCTGGGGAAAACTTACCGAGGAAGACCAGCTGGTTGTCAGTCGCGCCCTGGATATGGTGGGAATAAGCGAGCTGGCTGACCGCCAAGCCTCCACATTGAGTGACGGAGAGCGGCAGAAAGTGATGATTGCAAAGGCGCTGGCACAAGAGACACCCATCATTCTGCTCGATGAGCCCACCGCCTATCTCGACTTCCCCAGCAAGGTGGAGACCATGCTGCTCCTGCGCCGCCTCTGCCGCGAGATGGGCAAGAGCGTCCTGCTCAGCACCCACGATCTCTCCCTCGCCCTGCAAGTGACGGACTCGCTATGGCTTCTCTCCCGCGACGGAACCCTCTCAGCCGGCACTCCACAAACGCTGGGCCAGTCTGGTGCTCTCAACGCCGTGTTCCGCAGCCCCCATGTGGAGTTCGATACAACCACCCTACAGTTCCGCGTCAAATAGTCCCGCTGAAATGACGGGATTAAAAGGAGGCTACTTCTATAGCTCGCGACAAAAGGAAAAAGCACGTAAGCGGTCCGAGCGCCAGAGGTGCTCTACAGGCGTAGGGGGTTGTGTCAAAATGGAACGGTGGAACCCTCAGCGAAGCTAATCCACAAGCAGAAAGAGCGCCGAAGGTGCTCCCCTTTTATAGCCGCGGGCCTTTACGGCCTGCGGTTAAAGAACGAGTGAGGAGTGAGTGCCGATAGGTACTCTCCATGATTCCGTGGGTTGCAACCCACGGCAGAGGGTTGTAGTCCACCTTCGTATGCGACATATATCGTCGCATACTC
>JAJPYT010000037.1 GCA_021204845.1 Prevotellaceae bacterium
GTATGTAGATCTCTTACCAAGAGATATTCATATTTTTCACGTGGTAAACATATCTGGCCGCAAAGGGGTGGCAGGGGCTTTTTAGTAGGTAGCTTCGCTGATGTACCTATAGTTCCCAGAATGCCTCTGGCACGAGCGAGCGTGAAACTGTCGATTAGTGCGGATTACTGCTTTCTGTCTTTACCGCCAGTGCCCGAACGAGAGGAAATCACTGCGATAACCATTCTCTACGACCAGTGGTCATTCAGAAAATTTCTATTGGTCGTTCACAGAACGACAGTACGTCGTTTGGGGAATGACAATACGTCATTTTCCTAATTCACACTGGGAAGCATGAGTAAAGACAGAGGGCAGCTGCGCTATATCTGTGAGAATCCAGGTGGGAAGAGACTCGTCTACCTCCTTTTCTCCCCAGCCTTTGCCTCTCATCCACACCGTTTGGCAGCCGAGGCTGTGGGCAGGGACTATATCCTTGCTGAAGCTGTCGCCTACCACAACCACCTCCTGCGGCTCGAAGCCCAAGGCTTCCACGCCAAGGCGGAATATCTGCGGGTCGGGCTTGCGCACGCCTACTACAGACGACTCTATGACCGACTGGAAATACTGTAGGCTGAAATCCTGCAACACCGCGCCTATATTGCCATAGAAGTTGGAGACCAAGACCAAGGGATAGCGCCTTGAGAGTTCCTCAACAACAGGGCGGCTCACCTTCAGGACCTCAAGCACAAAACGGTAACAGTAGAGTGCTATGGCCTCTGACTTAGCTGCACGGATTGCCTCGCTTGCAGCCCACGCCTGCACAGCAACGAGATTGCGGGTCTCTATGTCCACCTTTATGCGCAGCAAATCCAGAAAGTTATGCTCCGGCTTAATATACGGATGGCGGGCGAGTTCCCTTTCGGCAAACACGTAAGAGTCCCTGAACTGCTGCTCAGTCACAGGCACTTCCGCACTCTGGTATCCCTGCCAGAGCACCTCGCTCCAGTGGAGGCTGTTAGTGTCGAGCGTGCCTCCGTAATCAAATATTATCCCCCTAATCATACTTCCTCGGCTAACCGACGGCAGAATCCCTCGTGATACCACTTCATATAGAAATACACGCAACCCAAATAGATAATCTCCACGACGAACAGGAGCCAAGGCAGATTAAGCAGACAAGCCAGATAAAGACCTATGGCGCGCTGGTTAAACGTGAGCGCGTTGGTGCACCAGAGGATGCGAAAGCTAAGTTTGCGGAAACGGTCGCAAAAGCTTTGGGGAATGACCGTGCCATACCGCTCCCTAAGGCGACGGAGCAAACGCTGGAACTGTGGCGTTGCCTTTTCCTGCTCATGCGTGTAATTCACGTAAGTCATCAGGAAGAACTTCCATATAATATTGCCACGCCATGGGGTGCTCTCGTAGAGCGCCTTCTGCTGCTCGTAGTTGTCAATCTCCCCTGTGGCACCGCGTGAGAAGAAGAGATGCAGACCCCGATAATAATCGGCAAGGCGGCATTGGCGTGTATGGACCACAAAGCCGTCGAACAAGCCTATAAGTAAGCCTATCCATGCCCAACGCAGGTGGGTAAAGGGTATGAACTCGTTCCACATGCGCAGCACCACCGCCCAATAGATGAAGAAATACCAGATGTCGCCAGCCGCTCCGTCGAGAATGCGGCCGAGTTGCGTGGTCTTGCCTGTCATGCGCGCCAGCTGCCCGTCGCAACTGTCGTAGAAGTTTGCCCACACGAGCAAGAGCATCCCTATAACGTTGATGAGGAACCAATGGCGCGGACTGGTGGCAGGGCTGAAAAAGAAGCACACGCCAGCCGCAGCTCCCAACACCATGGAAAGCACCGTGACCACATTGGGATGAACGCCAAGACGCTGGAACAGCAAAGCCCAACAGTAACCTATGGGGCGGGTAAACACGATGTCTATCCACTCTTCCGTGTCCTTCGACTTTATTGTAGATTTTACTCCCGACATACCTTATTTAATATATTACTGAACAGTTACGCGCCGCGCTATAGCCTCAGCCGCCTCGAGGCGACAGGAATAGAAACTGGGCCAGTCGTTGAAGTCGATGAAATAAAACGCTCCCCGTGCGTCCACTATGCAATCGCCACCGTAGATTTGCACGCCCAACACAGAAGCCGCCTTGTCTGCCAAGGCTTTCAGCTCATGGGAAGAGAAGGCATAGCCTCGGACAGAACCGTTCAACGCCTCGAGCCCGAACTTAGAGTGAGCAGGGTCGGCATAGCTCCAATGGAAGAAGTCGGTGCCTTCCACGCCGTAGAACTTCACCAAATCACCCTCAACGTGCGCTTGCAGCAGGCAGGTTTCCACTCCCCTGCCCGCAAGCACCCCGATGGCAGAACGGAGCTCGGCAGGATTGGAAACATAAACGGTATCTGCCTTCTGCTCGGTGCAGCCGTTGCCACGTTTCACCCACAGGGGGAAGAAATCGGCAGTCACCTGCCCCTGGCGTGCCACAGTATATCGGGGTTGCGGAATGCCAGCCTCGGAGAAGAGCTCAGCCACCCGCTCCTTGCAAGAACAGGCAAGTATGCCCTCCACGCTGTTGTAACAGGGCAGCGAGGTGTGGAACCCCAGCAGACCAGCCACATTGCGCGCCATGAGCAGCACGGCATCGTAGAGCTGGAGGGGGGCTTGCGACATCTCTGTTTCCGGTATGCAATCGACTGCTATCCCTTTGGCACGCAGACGGAGAACCACCTCACGGAATATGGCTGAGTCCAAATCCGCCATATTCACAGAATACCTGCTTCCCCGCATGATGCCCAAGTATCTCATAAGCCCAAGAATTGTTCCGCTTTCAGTATGTCGTCAGCGTGGTCCACATCCAGAATCTTGCTGAAAGGATAAGCCACAAGGCGCAAGCCGTCCGCCACCAGCTGGCGCTGGAAGTTGCGCATACGCGACTGACCGCTCTCTATGCAGCGCCGCAGCGTGGGGAAAGCCAGATGGCTGAGGCAATAGATGCCGCCCGATATGTAGCGGCAATTGCCAGCCTCGTCGTGGAAACCCGTTATGCGCAGAGCCTCGTCGGTGGAGATGTAGAGAGGTGACTCGTCGTCGATGAAATCAGTCACCGCCATCATTCCGTCAGCGTCAGATTGCAGAAAGCGGCGGATGAACTCAGAGAACTCCGCCTCACGGAATATGGTATCCACCGTGGTCAGGCAGAAGCGGCCCTCGCCCAGCAGGGGCATAAGCTCGTAGAAACTGTGCATGCTGCTGGGAGTGGTCTTTACGATGAAGCGCACCAGCGGATTGACCCTTTGAATCTCCGCCAGATGCTCCCGCGAGACGGGAGTGAGGGAATTCACTATCACGTCTATCTCCTCAGCGCCATTAGCGGAAAAGATGCGTATGAGACGGTCTATCATGGCCTCGCCGCCCAGCCGTACCAGAGGCTTCGGCAGCCGGACTCCCTCCCGTTCCAAGCGGCTACCCTCACCAGCGGCTAATATGGCATATTTCATACTCCTTTATTTTATATTAGAACGTTACCCTGAACATAACGCGTATGCCCCACTTCTGCGTGTTGGCGTAGATGTAATTGACCCTGTGCACGTACTCCACATGGAATATCTTGAATATGTTGTGGATACCCACAATCAGCTCCACGTATGGCTTCTTTTTGTCCATTACGTGCGAGATATACTGGAATGTGCCGTCACTACGGTAATTGCCGGGGAAGAAGAACAAACGGTCAGAGCCGTAATTCTGCTCAAGGAAGGGATTGTTCTTGTCCGTCAGGGTTCCCCAGAGCATGTTGCACCCCACATATTCGCGCCACTTAAGTTTCTTCACCAGAGGTATACGGTTGAGTATCTTACCGTTCAAGTCCCACGACAGCATCAGGGAGGCATAGCGGTCGTTGAGGAACTCCATGTTGTCGATGAGGTTAAAGGTGTAGTCCTCCATAATGTAACTGAGGTTGGCGGCAGGCATGCACAGGAAGGGATAGGGCACCTTGTTCCACTGGATGCCGCCCTTTATCATGCAGTCTATCTTGCCGAGCGAGTTGAGCCAGAAGCGCTTGTACAGCGTCGCCTCGGTGAAGTTATAGGGATGTTCCTCGGAGCTGGCGCCCCACAAGCCCACCGTATGGCTGATGCTCATGATGGGAGAGTCGTAGTTGGTGGGCAGGCGACGCTGCTTGGTGTTGATGTAAGTGGCTCCAGGCTGGAATTTCACGCTGAACATGACCTCCGTGAAGGTGAGACGCTGTATGAGGCTGTTTTCCTGCGACGGGCCCCAATCGTCATTCGCGTCAAAAGCGCCATTGGCCAAAGTCTGGTAGAACAGGTGTCCCGCTCCCTCGTCGCGCTCATTGCGCAACTGCACGTTGAAGCGCAAGCCGTTCTCCACCTCCCAGTCGAAAAGCATGTTGTAGCGCTCGAAGTAGTTCATGTGCTTCACTGTGGTCCACTTCCACGCCACGAACACGTTATCCTTGTCGGTGGGCACGAACTTGTCGCTGGGCGACATAACGTCGTTCTCATATGAGAACGTGATATTGCGCACAGGATACTCACGCGGCAGATAGCCTTTCTCGTTGAAGCTGTATGTCACCTCGCCCAGTCCTTTCCAGCGCTCGTCGCCAAAGCCGTACTTCAGGTTTCCCCGCATGAAAAAGTGCTTGTTCAGGTTTGCCGTGGTCTGTGCGCTCACCCTCAGGCGCAAGCCCTCCACGAAGTTGCTGCCTATCATCGTGTTCACGGGTCCTATGTCCACCTTGCTGGGATGCTTCGGGTCTATGCTCGTCTCTACGAAGTTCTCTATGAAAGCCTTTGCCACCCACAGCACATACTTGAAGCCCTTTATCTCCTGCAAGCGCCTCATGAACAGGTCCATCTGGCTCTCGCCCTGCGAGAGAGGCACGGGGCGGTTCTCCTCCCAGAAAGTCTCGTCACGCATCTGTGCGGAGCTCTCCAGCTTCTTGGGACCCTTGAACTTGAACATGCGGTCCGAAATCACCGAGAAGTCGAAGTCGCTGTATTTCGCCACACGCTCCACCTGCATCCTGTGTATCCACGATGCCAGCCTCAACTGCACCACCATCTTGTTGTTCACCACCACCTGCTCCCCCGTAGGGAGAGACTCGAAGTCCTGTGTGATATCAAGCTGCTCCACGAAGTTCACGTCGCTCTTCGGGGGAACGTTCAGCACTGCGCGCTTTATACGCCATGTGGAGTCCGCCAACACGTAGAGAGAGCCAGAGAAGCCGAAATCCTGCTGGTTGTTGGGCGTGAAGTCTATCTTGAAGCACTTTTGCTTGTCCAAATACAAGGTGTCCGCTATAAAGTAGCGGTAGAAGCGTATTGCCGCCTCGCCGCTGCTTATGGGGCTGGTGAACGGGTACTGGAAAAGGCGCACGTTGTCCTCGTATATGTCAACGTCCTGGAACACGTCGTCCATCATCCCCGTCAGTATGTCGCCCGTGTTTATTATGTCCGTCACTCCCTCCGAGCGCTCGCCTATCACTATCGTCTTCTCCGCCTTGGGCTCCTTGCGGAAAATCTTGTGGCTCACCCGTTCCTCAATAGTGAGCGGCAATATCAGCTTCCCCGTCTCGGGGTATAACTCCACGTGCTCCCGCAGGAAGGGAAAACGCTTGAAATGGTCGTCCTCGAACACCTTGTCGGTGAAGTCGTTCAGCGCCATGGTCATCTTCTCGTACTTCTTGTAGCTGAAGTAGTCCTTGCTCCTCAAGTCGCTCCCCTTCTTGGCGGCTATCACCTTGCGCATCATCTCCACGGCAGGATTGTTCTTCCTGCTGTATTTCTGCCTCTTGCGCTCCACCTCCACTTCGTTCAGCGCATGTGCCGACTCCACCAGTTTCACATTCAGCTTCATTGCGCCCTCCACGGCAATCACCTGGGAGTCGTAGCCCACCATGCTGAACAGCAAGTCTCCCTTGCGGGCGGCTATCTTGTAATTACCGTTAATGTCAGTGGAAACAAGGGTGTTCTTGTCGTCGGTGAAGTAGACGTACACTCCCGGCAGGGGGTCACCATATTCGCTGTCGGTGACCGTGCCTGTTATCAACTGCGCACTCAAGTGTGCGGAAGCAGTCAGTAACAGTAGGATAAATACCTGTAATCTTCTCATACGTCAGCTTTTGCAGGTAACTTTCATCCCGCTATGCGGAGCTACGGCAATATATATCTTTCTTACCACGAACGGCTGTCCTTTTTCGATTTCGTGTGATGAAGCAATCTTTATCGCCCAGTAAACCGGAAACGACGCACAAAGGTACAACAAAAAAGCGAATGGGCAAAAATCATTATACCAAATAGATTCAATATCTTCCTAAACAGAAAAGAAGGCGGCGGAAGCAATAAAAGGAGGAGGCTTTACGTTCTTAATGATACTATGCGTATGCGAAGACTGCTGTTTCTGCTGTTCGGTCTGCTGCTCGCGGGCGGAAACCTTGCCGCACAGGAGCGTAAGGTGATGACCCGTCCCTACATAGACGAGAGGCGGTTCCACTGGGGTTTCATGTTCGGCATGCAAATCCAGGACATGGAGCTGCGCAACAATGGCTTCATCGACCCCGATACGGGAGAGCAATGGTACGCCGACGTGAACAACTACAACCCAGGGTTCACGGTTGGCATACTGGGAGAGATGCGCCTGAACAAGTATCTCGCCCTGCGCTTGATACCCACCATGCACTTCGGGCAGCGGCATCTACTCTACCACGAGCAGGTAACTGGCAGAGACACGACGCAGAACCTCAAGAGCACCTACATCTCGCTACCCGTGAGCCTGAAGATGGCAGCGCCGCGCTACAACAACTTCCGCCCTTACGTGGTTGCGGGGCTTGCTCCCTCGCTGGACCTCACGGGCCACAAGCATCAGGCAATCTACACGAAGCCCTTCGACTGCTTCGTGGAGGTGGGCATGGGCTGCGACATCTACATGCCCTTCTTCAAGCTGATACCCGAGCTGAAGTTCTCTTTCGGTCTCTTGGACATACTTAAGAAGAACCGTAACGACCTTATCGACGGCACGCTGATGAAGTTCACCAACAGCGTGGACAAGGCCCACTCGAAGATGATAACCCTCACTCTCTATTTCGAGTGAGAGGCTTCCCTACCTAATACTCCAGCCTCAGCACTCCAACGTATTGACCGTTCTTGCCCTGATGGTCCAGAGGTATCATGCGCCCGTCGGCATTGGGGAAATAATGTGCGCATTCCCAATAGGTGTGGGAGTGCCCCCCAAGAACCACATCTATGCCGCGTGTGTCCGCTATTAAGGCAGGGTCGCAGGAGGGAGAGTCCGGGGAATATCCGAGATGGGAGAGGCAAACCACAACGTCGCAATGTTCCTCGCCACGCAGGATGTTCACTACTCTCCCCACCGCCTCCACAGGGTCGCTCCAGCGAGTGTTCCCGTAATTACTCCTTGAGACCAGTCCGTCCAGCTTCACACACACGCCAGTAACGCCTATTCTCATGCCTGCCCGCTCCAGCACCACGTATGGCTTGACCAGTCCCTCACAGGGCGTGCCGGTGAAATCGAGGTTACAGGACACGAAAGGGAACCGGGCCATGCGTATGAGGCGAGCCAGGTTTTCCAGCCCGGAATCGAACTCATGATTGCCAAAGGAGACGGCATCGTAGCCCATCTCGTTCATCATAGCGACCTCCGCCTCTCCCTTGAAGAGCGTGTAATACTCCGAGCCTTGCGAAAAGTCGCCAGTGTCGAAGAGCAGGAGGTCGGGGCTCTGCTCACGCAATTGCCTTAGCAATGTGGCACGCCGCACATACCCACCCTTGCCTGCCTGCGCCTCATCGGCAAAGTTCGCGGGCAAGGGTTCAACACAGGAATGCGTGTCACCGGTATGCACAAGCGTCAGCGTCTGCGCCTGCAACATAGCGGAGGCACAGACCGTAAGCACCGCGAGCGTGAGTTTTCCCGATATAGCTTTCATGGTCGTTCCGTCAGTCTGATTCTGCCATCCAAGCGAGAAGTTACCGTGCCCGCACGACGCACAGCCTCAACCAACGCGTCACGGACACAAATGTTACTCTTCTTCACTTCCAGTGCCTTGGCCATAGAGGGCAACTTGTCGTATCCGTCCGCAAGGTAGTCAAGCGTTACTACGCTATATATCCGCTCGTTTTCCACTCGTTCTCCGCCAATGGTCACGTCCTCCAGCGCTCCTTCCCTCGTTATGCTCATGCGCACCTCTTTGCTTACTGCCTCTCCCCCCACGGCAGCTATCTCTCCCATCAGGGCGAGAAGGTCGCTCCCCTTGAGCCTCACAATGACGAGATAGTCCTCATAAGGAATTATATTCTCAACGTCGCCCAATAGCAGTTCGCCCTGCGGCATACCCGCGCGCATGCTACCTAAATTGAGGAGGCAGAAGCCTGCACGCTTGCCATCAGCAAAATCGCTATATTCCATAACCGCATCTGCCGCCCAGTTGCCAAGCAGGCTCTCGGGACGCCCGACCGTCATGGCGGTCTGGCTATAGCCAATTACCTCAGCTGACGTGCCGTGCACACGCAGCTTGTAGGGAAGTAGCACTCTTTGTGCAAGAGTGTCGGAGGCGGAATCCAAGGCACTGTTCACTTCATAGCGAGTACTCGTGATGCTGCGCTGGGCAGACACCAACCCAGGGATTAGACAGAAAAAGGCAAGTACGCACGCTTTCATAACCAGAGCAAATTTAAGGAAAAAAGCCACTCTGTCATAAAAAACCGACCTAAAATTATCGTTCTATCACTATTTTATATACCTTTGCAAACGCTTTCCGCCCCAGGTCGCTGGCAGGATGAAGAGAGACCTGCTATGCCTCGGGTGAGATGGACTAACAATTTGAACAAAGTAAACGACAATGGCAGACTTAATGAAAATTGCTGAGGAAGCATTCGCCACAGGCAAGAGCCACCCCACATTCAAGGCGGGCGACACGGTGACCGTGGCGTACAAAATCGTCGAGGGTAACAAGGAGCGTATACAGCAGTATCGCGGTGTGGTAATCAAGATTTGCGGCCACCAGCAGAAGAAACGCTTCACAGTACGTAAAATGTCGGGCACAGTGGGAGTGGAACGCATATTCCCGCTCGAGAGCCCCAACATCGACAGCATTACCGTGAACAAGGTAGGTAAGGTGCGCCGCGCCAAGCTATATTACCTTCGCAAGCTCACTGGCAAGAAGGCCCGCATAGCGGAGAAGCGTTCTTACTCAAGTGCGGCTTCAAAGTAACAAAGGGCTTTCCCCTGAAAAAGACTTATCAGAAAGCATCGAGAACTGCACTCCCGGTGCTTTTTACTTATATAATATGATGTTTGTATAGCTATGGCAGAACCTGAGGTCAAACTCGGACGCATGAACCGGCTGACGGTGGAGAAGACAGTCGACTTTGGGCTGTATCTCGACGGTGGTCCTATGCTGGGGCGCATATTACTGCCCACGGGCGAGATTCTCCCCGGCAGCGAACCCGCTGTTGGCGATGAGGTGGACGTGTTCATCTACCTCGACCACGAGGAGCGCCTCATTGCCACGATGCACACGCCCCTGGCGCAGGTAGGTGACTTCGCTTGCTTAGAGGTGGCTTGGGTGAACAATTTCGGGGCTTTTCTGGACTGGGGGCTGAAGAAAGACCTTTTCGTGCCTTTCCGTGAGCAGAAGATGAAGATGCAACAAGGCAAGCGCTACATTGTGCATATTCATTTGGACGAGGACACCTACCGCATAATGGCATCGGCGAAGGTGGAGCATTACCTGAGCGAAGATATGCCCCCTTACCAGCGTGGAGA
>JAJPYT010000166.1 GCA_021204845.1 Prevotellaceae bacterium
CGCGAAGCTGGGGGATGGAGACGTGGCTCTCGTCGACAAAGAGCAGAAAGTCGCGCGGGAAGAAGTCGAGCAGACAGAAGGGGCGCGTGCCGGGCTTGCGGCCGTCGAAGTAGCGGCTGTAGTTCTCTATGCCGCTGCAATGACCAAGCTCACGTATCATCTCCACGTCGTAGGTGACACGCTCGTGCAGCCTCTTCGCCTCCAGCGGCTTGCCCTCACTCTCGAAGAAAGCCTCCTGCTCCGCCAGGTCGTGCTCTATCTCGCGTATGGCTTTCTCCTGCGTCTCCTTGCTGGTGAGAAAGAGGTTGGCGGGGTAGACATGGTATTCCTCGAACTGGCACACGCTGTGCAAAGTCTGCGGCTCCAGCTCCTCGAGCGACTCTATCTCGTTTCCCCAGTATGTGACGCGCAACAGATTGTCACTGTAAGCAAGCGCCACGTCCACGGTGTCGCCTTTCACCCTAACCTCGCCACGCGAGAGAGTAACGTCGTTACGCACGTAGAGCGAGTCGAGCAGGCGGCGCAGCAAGTCGTTGCGGTCCAGCCTCTGCCCCACACGCAGGGTTATCACATTCTCGTAGAAGGCCGAGGGGTTGCCCATGCCGTAAATGCAACTGACGGACGAGACCACAATCACGTCCCGCCTCCCGGAGAGTAAGGCGCTGGTGGCGGCCAGACGCAACTTGTCTATCTCGTCGTTTATGGCCAAGTCTTTCTCTATGTAAGTGTCGGTGCTGGGTATGTATGCCTCTGGCTGGTAGTAGTCATAATAAGAGACGTAGTACTCTACCGCGTTGCGCGGGAAGAACGACTTCATCTCGCTGTAGAGCTGGGCGGCGAGCGTCTTGTTGTGGCTAAGTATGAGCACTGGCTTTCCCGCCGCGGCAATCACGTTTGCCATGGTGAACGTCTTGCCCGAACCCGTCACGCCAAGCAACACCTGCGCCCTGTCGCCCCGCAGCACTCCCTCGGTGAGCTGGGCTATTGCCTGGGGCTGGTCGCCCGTGGGCTTGTAGGCTGAAAAGAGTTGATACTCGCCCATACGGAGCGTAAAGTTAGTGCAAATGAGAATAGAAAGCAAGAGCAATTCCTTTTTCTTTGAGGTTAGCTGGGGGCTTCAGACCCTCGGATGAAATGCAAATGATTGCAAAAAAAAAGTTCATTCTTGCTTTTTACTCTTATTTGCACTACCTTTGTCGACTGTAATGAAAAAAATCATTTGTTCGGCCCTGTTTTTGGGAGCGCTGTCGCTGACTTCCTGCGGTGAATATCAGGCGTTGCAGAAAAGCCAGGATTATGAGTACCGCTACGAGGCAAGCAAGGCTTATTTCGTGGAGGGAAAATACAAGAAAGCGGCCACCTTGTTGGGCGACCTCATAGCGATGCTTAAGGGTACCGTCTGGGGGGAGGAGTCGCTATACATGCTCTCCATGAGCGAGTACCAGGCCAAAAACTACGAGACGGCAGGCAACTACTTCAAGAAATACTACCAGACTTATCCCAAGGGCACCTACGTGGAGCAGGCTTACTACTATTCGGGCATGTCGCTCTTCAACCAGACACCTGAGCCACGCCTCGACCAGACCACCACGCTCAACGCCCTGAGCGAGATACAGAACTTCCTCGACCTCTACCCCACCACCTCCATGAAACACGCCTGCCAGGAGATGATATTCGCCCTTCAGGACAAGCTGGTGGACAAGGAATGCCTCTCCGCCCAGCTCTATTACAATCTGGGCTCTTATGTTGGCAACTGCACCAGCGGCGGCAGCAACTACCAGGCATGCGTGGTGACGGCACAGAACGCCCTGCGCGATTATCCCTACGCCGCGCAATACAAGCGTGAGCGCCTCTCCTTCCTGGTTCTCAGCTCGAAATACAAACTTGCCATCGAGAGCGTGGAGGAGAAGCGAATCGAGCGTTTTCGTGACGCGATAGACGAATACTACGCCTTCATCAACGACTTCCCGGAGTCGAAATACTCACGCGAGGCTAAAGACATGTTCGACAAGGCGGAACGTATAGTAAAAAACAAGAATATCAACCTTGACGAAGACGAAGAATGACATAAAAACATTATAATAAATATATGATGGACTTCAAAAAAACCACCGCACCCACCAACACCGTCACGCGCGACGTGCTAAAACTCAGTGAGGAGACTGGCAACATATATGAGACTGTAGCCATCATTGGCAAGCGCGCCAACCAAATCTCCGCGGATATAAAGCAGGAACTCTCAAAGAAACTGCAGGAGTTCGCGCCCACCAGCGACAACCTCGACGAGGTGTTCGAGAACTGCGAGCAGATAGAAATCTCACGCTACTACGAGAAACTGCCCAAGCCCTCCCTCATCGCCACAGAAGAGTTCATAGAGGGGAAGATATACTACCGCAACCCCAAGCAGACCGAGGAGGCGGAAGATTAGCCACCACCCCATGATACAACGCGTCCAGTCGCTTTACCTCCTGCTCTCCGCCGCTCTTGGCGTGGTGTGCCTGTGCCGCCCCGTGGGTCATTTTCTCTCAGCTGACAGTCCCTTCAGTGCCACGCTCTACAATCTGTGGGTCAGCACTTCGGAAGGCAGCCATTCTTTCAGCCCCTGGGCGCTGTTTGCCCTGCTGGTAATCGCCTGCGCCCTCACGTTTCTTAATATATTTCTCTTCCGGTACCGCGCCTTGCAGATGCGTGTCACCTCGCTGTGCATGATATTGCTGGCTGGTTACTACGCTTATTACGCCTTCCAGGTCTGGGTTCACACCGTTCCGCCTCTCTCGTTCCGCCCCACCGTGGCGGCCGCGTTGCCCTTCGTGTGTATCATACTCGACTTTCTCGCCTTCCGCGCCACGCTGAAGGACGAACTGCTTATAAGGTCGCTTGACAGACTGCGCTAAAAGAATGACCCAACCTCTACAGCCCCGATGGGGCTGAACAGTGTTAACCGCTTGCCCTTGGGCTGGCGGAAAGAGAGCGAATAAAAAATAAAGGGAGCGGAGGCGATTTGCGGGTGCTCTTTTTTGCGTGAAAAGCGGAAAAAGTGAGGCGGGAGTGCCGCGGATGACAAAGAAAATCGCTAACTTTGCGCCAGACAATAACATTACGGTAACACCATGAAAGCAAAAACATTATTCGTGGCACTGCTGGCCGGGGCAGCCTCGGCAGCACAAGCACAAACAGACGTGACGGACACTTACATGCAAAACCCCGACTTCGAGGCCAGGTATGCTGGCTGGCTCGACGAGGGCGCGACTAAAGGAGCCGTGGGAGGCTTCACCCACCAGACGAGCACGGACTTTGAGGGAAAAAGCGGAGAGGTGTTCATGGAAAAATGGGTAGCCTCGGGCAAGGTGTCGAACGTGAGCATCAGCCAGACACTGAACAATATGCCCACGGGAACCTACACCCTCACGGTGAGCGCGCAGAACATAAAGCAGAGCGACACCTCAGCCACGCAGACGGGGGCTTTCCTCTTCGCGGGAGACGCCGAGACGGAAGTGAGCCAGGCAGGCGACTACAGCGTGACTTTCCAGGTGATAGACGGCAGCGTGAAAGTGGGCTTCAAGACCGTGGGGGCAACGGGCAACTGGGTGTGCATAGACAACTTCCGCCTCTACCAATTAGACGATGACATGGACGGAATACACACCGCACTGCAAGCGCTGATAGACGAGGGAGAGGAGACGCTTGGCGACGGAGCCACAGCCCAGGAACTGCAGACTGCCATAACGAACGCCAAAGCCCTGCTGAGCGCAGGGAACACCGACGGAGTGGAGGAGGCGGCCAGGGCCCTTGAACGCGCCACGCTGAACTACAAGATAAGCAACGGCGAGGGCAGCGTGCCCACGGTGGAGACGACCCCCTTCGTGGCGCAAGGGGCGACCATAGCCTTAGGGCGAGGCACAGTGACAGCGGGCGAGGCGACCATAGCCGAGGAGGGCTTCTGCTGGAGCGAGGACCCAGACCCGACAGTGCTGGACAACAAGACCACGGAATACTTCACCAACAACGGCAAGATATTCCGCATGGAGAACCTCTCGCCAGCCACCATCTATTACGTGCGAGCCTATGCCATAAGCGACACGTGGCAGGTGGGCTACGGCGACGTGGTGAAAATAGCCACCAAGCCCAAAGGGAGCGTCTCGTACTGGTATAACTACGGCGGCTCGGACCAGGAGAACTTCCGCATAAACAGCGCCCTCTCGGAGTGTGAGTGGATGTATAACAACGTGGCGAACATAAAGGGCTTCAGCATAAGCTGCACCTACGGGGCAAGCACCGAGACAGCCGACTGCAGCTACGGAGGCTCGATGAGAGTGGGCCCCAGCAGCAGCTACCAGCAGACGGGCACCATACTGCACGAGACGAACCACGGAGTGGGAGTGGGGACTACCTGGCAATGGTACAGCGACGCCACACTGCGCGAGAATACCAGCTCCGGCAAATGGCTGGGCCCCCATGCGAACGAGATGGTGCAGTTCCTGCAAAACGACGCCGCAGCCTACATGACGGGCGACGGAACCCACATGTGGGGCGCGACAACCAGCAGCATAACCATGAAGAACTACGGCATAAACGGAGCCTTCGAGGACAGCTACAGCCCCGCCGACCAGTTGCTCTACTGGGGTAACATATTGCTCACCCATGCCTTGCACATCGACGGGCTGCCCTGCTCCTCGAGCGTGGGATTCGCGACGCCGTCGTTTGTGTTCGCGCAGGAAGATGGCGTAAAATACTACATAAAGTGTGAAGACACAGAGCTGGGGCTTACCTCGTATTTAGGGCACAGCGCCACGGGCTCGCTGAAAAACGTGGCGGCCAGCGCCGAAGAGGCGCTCTCGGACGACGAACTGGCGTGGTACATAAGCTTCAACCCCGCCACACAATACTACACCTTCCAGAACGTGGGCTCCGGCAAATACATCGGGCTGAGCAGCGGCGACCTGAAAGCGCAGGCCTCCTCGGCAGCCTCCATACACCTGCTACCCTCCCGTGAGCTGGTAAACATAGGGGACGAGGAGTGTCACAGCTATTGGATAACATCGAGCAAGGGCGCTTACTCGCTGAGAGCGGGCTCGTCACTGTGCAGCACCGTGAGCTTCGACAACACGGACGAGGCATCGAGCCAGCGCTGGCTCCTGCTCACCGCCGACGAGTTGCAGGCTTACGACAGCGAGGTCGCCAAGGAGCTGATACCCGGACTGGACTCGCTGATAGCCAACGTGAGGGAAACCTTGCAGGTGGAGCATATAGCCGCGAGCGACACCGCGGATGTCTCTAACTTAGACGAGTCGCTGGAAGCCACACTGGAGCTGGTGGAGAAGGAAAAGGACAGCTACACCTCGGCTTACCAGATAACAGAGGCGACAGAGACGATAGAGACGGCTCTCATAGACTTTCTGGGACAGGTGACACCCGCGTCGATGAGCGAGCCGTTCGACATCTCTTACCTGCTGGATAACCCCACTCTGGACGATGACAACAGCGGGTGGAGCGACGAGCCAACCTACAGCAACAACTGCTGCGAATATATGACAGCGAGCAACTTCGACTTCAACCAGACGACCTCGCTGAAACTCCCGAAGGGGACATACTCAGTGCACGTACAGGCTTTCCAGCGCCCAGGCGCATATAAAGATGTTTACACAGATTATGTGAAGAACGGTGTAGACAACGCAAAAGCCGTGCTTTACGCTAAGTCAACATCCGTGACAATAAAGAACATATTCGCAGACGCGCAGAGCAAGACGCAGGGCACCGGCACCGTGAGGGCAGGAACCGGAGCGTATATCCCCAACACGATGGAGGGGGCTTACAACTTCTTCAAGAACGGACTTTACAACAACAGCGTAGTTGTGACCACCACCTCTGCCGCCACCTTCAAGCTGGGGCTGCGCTGTGCCGCCATCTCGGACGGAACGGAATACTGGACGTGCTTCCGCAACTTCCGCCTGCTCTACTACGGCACATACTCTGGCGATGAGGTGTCGCCGGTTGAAGCCATAGAGGCTGATGAGACGGAGGCAGAGGGAGACTGCTATGACCTCTCGGGACGCAAGGTGAGCCGCCCGACACGTGGCATATACATACAGAACGGCAAGAAGGTGCTTATAAAATAATGACAAGTAAGGAGAAAATGCATATAGCCATCCGTGAGCACGACAGGTGGCTCGATGTCATGGGCGTGCGCACGGTGGCGCAGTTCTCCCAGTGGACCAGCCAGGGCAAGGTAGCGCAACTGATAAATGTGGCTGAGGCCATGCAGGAACGCAAAATAGTGCTGATCAGCGACGAGATAGCCAGCCGCGGGGCGCGTGTGGTGCTGATAGCGGGACCCAGCAGCAGCGGCAAGACCACCTTCAGCAAGCGGCTCGCCATTCAACTGCTGTGCTGTGGCATTCGCCCTCACACGCTCTCTACCGACGACTATTTCGTGAACAGGGTGAACACTCCGCGCGACGCTACGGGAGAATATGACTTTGAATGCATAGAGGCGGAGGACACAGCCCTGCTGGGGCGGCAGCTGAACCAGCTTCTCGCAGGGGAGCGGGTGGAACTGCCACGCTATGACTTCCCCACGGGCGAGCGCAAATATGAGGGACGCTACCTGCGGATAAACCCGCAGGACATAATAATTATAGAAGGCAACCATGCCCTTAATCCGCTTCTAACGCCCGACGTGCCGGAGGAGCAGAAATACCGCGTGTACGTCTCTACCCTATCGACCATAGCCTTAGACGACGAGCGACACGTGCCAAAGGAGGACATACGCCTCTTGCGCCGCATATTGCGTGACTACCAGTTCCGGGGCTTCTCGGCACGGCAGACAATAAGACGCAACCCCTCGGTTCTCTCTGGCGAAAGGAAATGGATATATCCCTTCCAGAACAATGCCGACGCTACCTTCAACTCCGCCCTGCTATATGAGCTAAGCGCCCTGCGCCCAAGGGTAGAGCCTCTGCTGCGCGACGTGCCGCCCGAGGCGGAGGAATATGGCGAAGCAACGCGTCTGCTGGGCTTCTTAAGCCACTTCCCTCCCCTGCCGGCCTTGCAAGTGCCGCCCACCTCGCTGCTGCGTGAGTTTGCCGGGGGCAGCTCGTTCAAGTATTAACTTCTATATCTCGGCTTCATGAGAACCAGGGTTTCGCAAATAGCCTCGCTCTTGGCGGTATTTGCCTTTGCCGCGGCATGCAAACCGTCCTCTCCAGAATATAAGCTGGTGGAAGTGGCAGCACCATTCCCGATGGAGCCAATAAAGGAGTATGTGTTCCCCGACCGTGACTTCCCCATCACCGACTATGGAGCACGACCTGGCGGGAAAGAGATGAACACCGAGGCCATAGCACGTGCCATAGAGGCCTGCTCCAGCGCAGGAGGCGGCAGGGTGATTGTGCCAAAGGGAGAATGGCTCACTGGTCCCGTACATCTGCTCAGCCGTGTGAACCTGCACCTCGAAGATGGCGCTGTATTACGCTTTACCGACAACCCTGCCGACTATCTGCCAGCCGTGATGACCACATGGGAGGGGCTGGAATGCTATAACTACTCTCCGCTTATCTATGCTTTTGGCTGTCAAGATATTGCCATTACCGGCACTGGCACGCTAGCTCCAATAATGGACACTTGGCGGGAGTGGTTCGCCCGCCCTCAAGCCCACTTGGAGGCACTGAAGGAGCTATACACAATGGCTTCGGAGAATGTGCCCGTGAGCGCGCGCCAGATGGCTGAGGGAGAGAATCACCTGCGCCCTCACCTCATACAGTTCAACCGCTGCAAGAATGTGCTGCTCGACAGTTTCAAGATTCGCGAGAGCCCCTTCTGGGCCATTCACATGTATCTCTGCGACGGGGGCATTGTGCGCGACCTCGATGTGAAAGCGCGTGGGCATAACAACGACGGAATAGACCTTGAGATGAGCCGCAACTTCCTGGTGGAGCATTGCACCTTCGACCAGGGAGACGATGCCGTAGTGATTAAAGCGGGGCGCAACCAGGACGCATGGCGCATAAACGTGCCGAGCGAAAACATAGTAATCCGCGATTGCGACATATTGGCTGGGCACACTCTTCTGGGCATAGGCAGCGAAATGTCAGCGGGGGTGCGTAATGTGCTTATGGACCATTGCACGGCTCCTGATTCAGTGTTCCGCCTCTTCTTCGCCAAGACCAACCACCGCAGGGGCGGCTTCATAGAAGACATTTGGATGAGAAACGTGAAGGCTGGCAAAATGCAGCGGGTGTTCGAGGTTGACACAGATGTTCTTTACCAGTGGCGCGACCTCGTGCCAACTTATAAAGACAGCATAACCCTTATTCGCGGGCTACACATGGACAGCGTATACTGCGAGCGCACGGAGGCTATATACGACCTAAAAGGAGACGAACGCCTCCCGATACGTGATGTGGAAATACGCAACGTGAGCGTGGGTGAGGTAACCAAGTTCGTCAGCAATGTGAAGAACGCTGAGAATGTGGTGGAGGAGAACGTTGTTTACCGAAACCTTACAAACTCTACTCTTTCGCGTTAAGCCAGTCATCCATAAGCCAACGGGAGATTGAGGCTTTGTCGGGAATGGTCGGCATGTTGTCACGACGGAACCAGCCGCCACGTGAGAGTTCCTGCCGCTGCAGATGAATGTCGCCACTTGCATAGTGGGCCGTGAAACCCACCATGAGACCGCAAGGAAAGGGCCATGGCTGGGAGGCAAAATAGCGGATGTCGGTGATGCGGAGGCGAGTCTCTTCCCATACCTCACGCTCTACACACTGCTCAAGCGTCTCGCCAGTCTCCACGAATCCAGCTACCAGACCATAGAAATCGCCATGGAAATTGCGCGCGTGAACCAGTAGAATCTCATCGCTACGAGTGACACGGACTATTATCGCCACTGCCATAAGGGGCCACACTTCCTTTCCACACTGGGTGCATTGCTTGCTGATGGGGCTGTTCCACTCCATGGGAGAACCGCAACAGCCGCAAAAACGCGTGTTCTGGTCCCAATAGAGCAGCTCGGCTCCCTTACCTGCGAGGCGGTAATCCTCTGGCGTGAGCAAGGAATACGTCTGCCTTAGGGGCATCATGCGGAAGCCTGGCAAATCAGTGACGGGACTGTCGAGACGAAAAAACACGCACTCACGCCCCTCGCCCACCGTGATGGCAGTGACACGCTGCCACGGCTGCAGTTGCAGAGGAGCTACCGCTGAAGGGATATTCCCCTCGGATGTGAGAAGAATATCCCCTTTGCAGTATATGAAGTAGGAGGTTTCTCCGCTATGCTCCTTAACCTCACTTTCTTTCATCTTTCTATTCTCTGTGCAAGCCTCCCCAAAGGAGCTTACTCCCCTTCGCCCTGGATTATCTTACAAGCCAAGAGCCTGCTTGAACTCCTCAACCTTCTGCTTGGCGCGCGCGAGCTGTGCTGGATAGTCGGCAGCCGACTGCATCTTGCCCTTAATCTCGGTGTAGAACTTAATCTTAGGCTCTGTGCCGCTGGGGCGCACACTCACTTTAGTGCCGTCTTGGCAGAACCACTGTAGGGCGTTGCTGGTGGCTGGCATTTCCAGTTTGCTCTGCTTGCCCTCGGCATCTGTAGCCACAAGAGTTTGGTAGTCCTTAGTGAGAACCACAGGACTGCCCGCTATCTCCTTTGGAGCCTTGGCACCGCGGAAGTCCACCATCATTTGCTTAATC
>JAJPYT010000036.1 GCA_021204845.1 Prevotellaceae bacterium
CCCTAAGAAGACACAGAGAATCGCCCCAGCTGACAGATAGCAGCGTCTGTTCGTCAACTGGCAAAGGGGTGGCGGAAGTCGTTCGCTCTGCCCTCTGGAAAACTGTGAGATTACGGGGCGACGCATCCATAAAACCTTGCCAACGTCCTGTGTTATAACGTGTTGTGAGTGACTGAATGCTATCGTAGGCGCAGTCACTCTCTGCCCAATCCGCCAAACCATGGCGCGCCAACGTGGCCCCCACCTGCTTTACCGCCATCTGAGCCGCTCCTTGAATGGGATATTGCACGAGGTGCATCCAAGCCGTGGAAGGAGCGGTGCGCTCCACCCTGTCGCTAAGCGCAAGGAGCGAGTCGCGGTAAGACTTGAGCTGCCGCTCGCTCCAGGGGAGGTCGGTAGCAATGGTCCAACGTGGGTCTGGCTCCTCAACCCTTGTTCCTGCCAAAAATTCGGGACGAGAGCGAAAAACGATATCGTAGAAACTGGATAGCGTCTCCATGAGACTGTCGGCTGCGTCAGAGCTAAGGGAGAGGGGCAGATTCTCACCAAGGAAGCTGCGCAAATGTGCCTTCCAAGCCTCGGTTCTGGTGAAAGCAAGAGGATTCCAAGCCAAGTTCATGAAAAGCTGTATCTGATATTCAGCAGGTTTTATATCGCCCACATTAAGCACCCATAGGAATTGCCTGCCCGAAAGGGCGAAACGCACCAGCTCTTCCTGCATAAGTCGCGGATGAGTGCTGGAGAGCCACAGGTAGTCGTGAGGACGACCCCAATAGGAGACGTGATAGTACAGCCCTGTACCAGCGGGGCGAGAGAGCATGCTATCTTGCGGCCAACGGATGAAACCGTAGTTGTCATCGCACTGAATTACAGGTACTTTATCTGGAATTTTTAGACCAGCATCTACAACGTCGAGTACTTCCTTGTAAGGAATAAATATCTGTGGAGCCTCATCCTTACGCCCATAAAACGCAGCGGCAAGCATCATCTGCTGGGCTTCGAAAACACGTTCCAGCAACACCTTCTGCTCTTCCACAGTTGTAGCTCCAAGCATGGGGTCATCGTGCTGACCGCGGATGCCAAGGGTATAAATAATCGGTTGCCCTGCCACTTCGTCGAGCCTCTGTTGCCAGAAGGCTTTCACGCCCTCGCTGTTAGATGCGAAATTGTATTCTCCCTGCCCTCTCACGGGCCACTCTCCATTGGTGTTTGCCGCCAGGGGCTCGCAGTGGCTGGTGCCTATAAAAATGCCATATTTCTTTACAACCTCACGATTGCCGGCAGTAAAGAAGAAGGGGCGCGTGTCCGCGTGCATGGCAGGCCAGTAAGTGTCTGCCCGAAGGCGCAAAAGCAGTTGGCATATCCGCTCCGTCACTTCTGGCCCTATAGTGTAGCGCCACGGACCTGGAACCGTGTCAGCGTGCTGCTCCTGTCGCGTCGCCCAAGGGGCAAGACCCCAGTCCTCATCGTTGATGAAGATGCCACGATGCTCGACAAAGGGGACTTCCTCAATGGGCACTGAAAGGGAGAGGGAAAACTCTTGCAAGGGAAGCACCTCAGCCTCAGTCCACCACTCCCACGGAGAGACACCGAGACGACGAGAAATCTCTAAAGTGCCGTAGGCTGTACCCAAGGCGTCACTGCCTTCCACAAGCAGCGAGCCGCTTGGCGTCTGGCTTAGGCGGAAAGCTTCATTACGGCTGCCAGATTCTGACCTCGTGACTATCTCTATACATGGGCTATCAGCCGCCTCTTCTCCCTTTGCCCCTGCCGTAATGCTGACCTTTGCCGAAAGCACTCTTTCCAAATCTCCGGCAAGCATCTGCGCAGCCTGCCAAACAGGGCTTTCTGCTCTATTACCAACTATTATGTTGACGCACTGCCCTTTAAATATATGAAAGGGCTTCTGAGCCCGAAGAGGCGAAGCCAGCAGAGTAACAGAGAATGCCAGGATGGCAAAAGAAGCGAGGGAACGGTAGTTCATAAAGAGTTAGCGCCCTTTGTACATTTGTTCGTAATATTTCTCGTAATCACCAGAAGTAACATTGTCCATCCACTCTTGATTGTCAAGATACCAGCGGACAGTGCGCTCTATCCCTTCCTCGAACTGCAGAGAAGGTTCCCAACCAAGTTCACGCTGTAGCTTGCGGGAATCAATAGCATAGCGCATGTCATGCCCAGGGCGGTCGGTAACGTAAGTGATGAGCGGCAGGCTCTTCCCCTCGGGATTGCCTGTTAGGCGGTCAACTGTCTTGATTATTACTTTTATAATATCAATATTTTTCCACTCATTGAAGCCACCGATATTGTAAGTCTCGGCTGGCTTGCCATGGTGGAATATGGTATCTATCGCACGGACGTGGTCCTCTACGTAGAGCCAGTCGCGCACATTCTCTCCCTTGCCATACACTGGTAGTGGCTTCTGATGACGTATATTATTGATAAACAGAGGTATAAGTTTCTCTGGAAACTGGTAGGGCCCGTAGTTGTTGGAACAATTCGTCACTATGGAGGGCAAGCCGTAGGTATCGTGAAACGCACGCACGAAGTGGTCGCTGCTTGCCTTACTTGCCGAATAGGGCGAATGTGGATTATATTTCGTGGTCTCCAGAAAGAAGTCTCTTCCGTAGGCGTGGTGATGCTCGGCAGAGGAGGCAACAGTGGTGAAGGGCGAGTCAATGCCTTCGGGATTTGTGAGCTGGAGCGCTCCATAAACCTCATCTGTTGAGATATGATAAAATAGCTTCCCCTCGTATTTCTCAGGCAGCGACTCCCAATAAAGCCTTGCCGCCTGCAACAGCGACAGCGTGCCAAGCACGTTGGTACGGGCGAAAGTGAAGGGGTCTTTTATACTGCGGTCAACGTGGCTCTCCGCGGCGAGGTGGATGATGCCGTCCACATGATGCTGCCGCATGAGAGAGAGTACAGTGTCAAAATCACAGATGTCGGCTCTCACGAAAGTATAATTTTCTTTCCGCTCTATGTCCTTCAGATTGGCGAGATTGCCAGCGTATGTGAGTTTGTCAAGATTAATAATGTGATATTCGGGGTATTTATTCACCATCAGGCGCACCACATGGCTGCCTATGAATCCAGCTCCTCCAGTAATGAGAATGTTGCGTTTTGTGGTCATTATATTTTTCCGTTTTTAGTTAGGTTATTTATGCAAAGTCGCAGCGAGTCGGTCCAGTGGGGAATGCTGAGACCGAAAGTCTGCTTTATGAGAGTCTTGTCGAGCACAGAATACGAGGGGCGCTTCACGGGCGAGGGAAACTCGCAACTGTGGCAGGGCAGCACAGCGCAGCTTGTGTGACCCGACATTTGGGCGATGGCGTAGGCGAAATCGTACCACGAGCAGACTCCCTCGTTAGAGTAGTGATAAGTGCCAGTATGCCCAGCGAAAAGTCGGTTTTCGGTGATGTGGAAGATTGATTTGGCAAGGTCGAGGGCATAAGTGGGAGTGCCGCACTGGTCAAAGACTACCTTCACCTGCTCCTTCGTAGCAGTGAGTTGCAGCATGGTTTTCAAGAAGTTACGCCCAAATTCGCTATAAAGCCAGGCTGTGCGTATTATCAGATGTTCCACACCCGAGCGCCTTATCGCCTGTTCTCCATGCAGCTTTGTCATGCCATATACTCCCGTGGGTGTGCCTTGCTGCCCCTCACCGCACGGAGTGTTATATGGCTCAGTGCCAAAAACATAGTCGGTGCTCACATGGACGAGCAGCCCGCCAACTCGTTTCATAGCCACAGCCAGATTCTCCACCGCCTTTGCGTTCAGCAACTCGCAAAGAGCGCTGTCAGCCACTTCAGCCTTATCAACGTTAGTATATGCCGCACAGTTAACTATGCATTCTATTTTCCATTCCCCTACCACCTTTATCAAGGCATTAGCATCGGTGATGTCAAGTTTCTGGTAAGGCTCCATCACATCGGTAAAGATGTAGTGGTCCTTGCTCCCTCGCGTGACAATTTGCATCTCGTTGCCGAGCTGTCCGCCAGCTCCTGTAACTAATATATTCATTTTTTCCAGTCTATTCGTTGTTAGTCTGATAAACCTTTTGAGCCATAACGCCTTACGTCGTCCACCACTTTCAGCAGGTACTGTCCGTATGGATTCTTCAACATGGGCTGCGCCAGACGCTCCATCTGCTCTGCCGTTATCCAGCCTTTCATGAAGGCTATGCCCTCCAGACAGGCTATCTTCAGTCCCTGGCGCTTCTCTATCACTTCCACGTATGTGCTCGCCTCTGAGAGCGAGTCGTGGGTTCCTGTGTCGAGCCACGCAAAACCACGCCCCAACGTGAGCACTTTCAGCTGTCGCTCCTCCAAATAATGCTGGTTGACGGTAGTTATCTCCAGCTCTCCACGTGCTGACGGGCGTATCTCCTTAGCCACCTTAACCACGCTGTTAGGATAGAAATAAAGCCCCACAACTGCAAAGTTAGACTTCGGCTTTGCAGGTTTCTCCTCAATGGAGAGGCAGTTCCCCTCGCCATCGAACTCCGCGACACCGTACCTCTCGGGGTCGCTCACCCAGTAGCCAAAGACTGTGGCTTTTCCATCCTGTTCAACATTGCGAACCGCCTCACGTAAAATATTTGAGAAGCCGCTACCATGGAATATATTGTCTCCCAAGACCAGACAGACAGGATCCTGCCCGATGAACTCCTCTCCTATAAGGAAGGCTTGCGCCAATCCGTCGGGACTGGGCTGCTCGGCATAGGTGAAACGCACTCCTAAGTCGGAGCCGTCGCCCAGCAAACGGCGGAACGAGGGCAGGTCATGCGGAGTGCTGATAATGAGGATGTCACGTATGTCGGCACGCATGAGCACACTGATGGGGTAGTAAATCATTGGCTTGTCGAAGACTGGCAATAGCTGTTTGCTCACCCCTTTCGTGATTGGATAAAGGCGCGTGCCACTGCCTCCTGCTAATACAATTCCTTTCATAACGTCATAGTTTTTTCGGTTTTGTGGGACAAAATTACTCTTTTTTATGCAATCCAAACGAATTTATAGTGCAAAAAGTGCCTCGTGATACAATTTTTTCAGTAAATTTGCGCCGCAAAGGCAGAGCTGACGACTGCGACCTGCCCCAGCCGGGAGGTGATGGAGAAGATAGCGAGTTTCACTGTTGACCACTTGACCCTAAGCCGCGGAATATACGTGAGCCGCAAAGATAGGGTTGGAAATGAGGTGATTACGACTTTCGACATTCGTATGAAAGAGCCGAACCGTGAGCCACCGCTCGAGCCGGCGGCGATTCACACGATAGAGCATCTGGCGGCTACTTTCTTGCGCAACGACAAAGAGTGGGGTTCGCGCATTATCTACTGGGGACCGATGGGATGCCTGACGGGCAATTACCTGTTGGTAAGCGGTGACTTGGAAGCGGCAGATGTGGCGGACTTGATGCGACGCACGTTCAGTTTCATTGCCCATTACGAGGGAGAGGTGCCAGGCTGCTCGCCAGCCGAATGCGGAAACTATCTGTTGCACGACCTGCCTGCCGCGCGCCGTGAGGCGCTGAAATTTCTGACGGAATGCTTGAGAGAAGCACACCACGGAGAAAGATTGAATCGATAGTTAAGGAGAGATGCCAGAGTGGTCGAATGGACCGCACTCGAAATGCGGCGTACGGGTAACCGTACCGGGGGTTCGAATCCCTCTCTCTCCGCTGGAGGACGCCCTACATCGCAGATAGCGAGCGCGGGGCGTTCCTTATTTATAATTAGAGAAACGACGGCTTCTCTACAGCCCGCTTTTGATTTCTCACACTCACGAGTGAGAAAATCGAGCAATTTATTTGGAAGTGAAAATACATATTAGTACATTTGCCGCACCGAGAAGAACGTCTAACTTAAAACCAACAAGAACTATGAAAATCGGAATTCCAAAAGAGATTAAGAACAACGAGAACCGTGTGGGAATGACCCCGGCAGGAGTGGCAGAATTAGTGAAGCACGGCCATGAGGTGTATGTGCAGCAGACAGCTGGCGGGGGTAGCGGCTTCCCCGATGACCTCTATGTTTCGGCAGGAGCCAAGATATTGCCAACGATAGAGGACACCTACGCTATAGCGGATATGATTGTGAAGGTGAAGGAACCTATCGCGCCTGAGTATCCGCTGGTCAAGAAAGGGCAACTGCTATTTACTTATTTCCATTTTGCCAGCGACCCGGAACTCACTGATGCCATGATTAAGAGCGGGGGCGTGTGCCTCGCATACGAGACAGTGCAGTTGGCTGACCGCTCGTTGCCTCTGCTCCTTCCCATGAGTGAGGTGGCTGGTCGCATGGCGGCAATCAATGGGGCATACTTCTTGCAGAAGACTAAAGGCGGAAAAGGTAAACTTATTTGCGGTGTACCTGGGGTAAAGCCTGTAAAAGTGTTGGTACTCGGTGGCGGTGTAGTAGGACAGGCTGCCGCACGTGTAGCCGCCGGTATGGAGGCGAATGTTGTAATCGCGGATATCTCCCTCCCGTTACTTAGGCAACTTTCCATTTCCATGCCGCCCAACGTTACCACAATCTATTCGTCGTATCACAATATCACAGAGGAAATCCGTGATGTCGACATAGTAATCGGTTCGGTTCTAGTGCCTGGCGACAAGACCCCACACCTCATAAATCGTGACATGCTTAAGATGATGGAGCCAGGAACAGTGCTCGTGGATGTCGCTATAGACCAGGGCGGTTGCTTCGAGACCTCGCATCCTACCACTCACAGTGAACCCACTTATGAGGTAGACGGCATACTGCATTACGCTGTCGCCAATATTCCTGGAGCTGTGCCTAACACTTCTACTTTAGCTCTCACCAACGCCACACTCAAATATGCCTTGGCATTGGCGGACAAAGGCTGGCAGGAAGCGTGCAAGGATGACGCAGCTCTGGCGAAAGGTCTTAACATAGTGGAAGGCAAGGTCACGTTCAAGGCGGTGGCTGATGTCTATGGCTTGCCATACGAGCCAATCTGCTTGTAATTAGTTCCTTACAATTATAATAGAATAGTCCCGCACTTCCATTAAAGTGCGGGACTATTTTTTGTAGTGTTACAGGAAGATGCTCAACCAATAGCCTAAAGCACCTTGTGATAAAGCTCGCATATCTGCTCCTCGGTAACGTCGCGCGGATTCCCTGGAGTGCAGACATCTGTGATTGCCTGGGCGGCAAGGGCAGGTATGTTATCTTCCGTGATTCCCAAGTCGGTGAGGTGCTGCGGTATTCCCACGCGCAGAGCGAGACTCTTCACTGCGTCGCAGGCAGACTGGGCAGCTTCCTCTGGCGACATTCCAGTGGTGTCCACTCCCATTTCTTTTGCGATAACACCGTATTTTTCAATACAAAGAGGCATATTGAACTCCATGATTGTAGGTAACAGCAAAGCGTTCGCCACTCCGTGAGGCACGTCGAACAGTGAGCCCATCGGGTGAGCCATTCCATGCACAAGACCCAAGCCTACGTTGGAGAACGCCTGGGCGGCGATATACTGCGCCAGAGCCATTCCCTCGCGGGCTTCCTCGTTCTGCGGCTCCTCAACAGCCTTGGGCAAATGCTTAGCAATCATGCGTATAGCCTGCAACTCATACATGTCGCTCATTACCCACGCACCTTTTGTAATATAGCCTTCTATGGCATGTGTGAGGGCATCCATACCAGTCGCTGCTGTCAAGCCTTTTGGCAGGGAGTACATCAGTTCGGGGTCAACAATTGCGACTGCAGGGATATCATTCGGGTCCACGCAAACCATCTTTTTGCTCTTAGCCTCGTCTATAATCACGTAATTTATAGTAACTTCAGCACCAGTTCCCGCTGTTGTGGGGAAGGCGATTATGGGCACCGACTTGTGTTTTGTAGGCGCACACCCCTCCAGGGAAACCACGTCGGCAAACTCTGGGTTAGCTACTACTATACCTATTCCTTTGGCAGTGTCCATTGACGAGCCGCCGCCTATAGCCACCATGCAATCGGCACCCGACGCTTTGAAGGCAGCCACGCCCTGTTGCACGTTGGTCACCGTGGGATTGGGCTTTATCTCGCTGTAAATCTCATAGGGAAAACCTGCCTCGTCGAGCACGCTTATCACTTTCTGCGCCGTGCCCACCGCAAGCAGCCCTTTATCAGTCACTACCAGAGCCTTCTTACGCCCCAGTCTCTCAAGCACTTGGGGCAACTCGTGCCTTGCACCAGCCCCGAAATACGATACTTCGTTCAGGATAAATCTGTTTGTCATGTGTTTCCTGTCTTTTATATATTAAGGTTATATATCACAAAGATAGTAAAACTTTCCATATTCTGTAGTGCAAGCGGCTGTTTTTGCGATAAAAATTAGTCTGTAGGCTGATTCTCCCCACCCCGTTCTGCCACCTTTGCGGCTCCCCTTGTGCCACACGTATGCCATTTTGGCAGACATCTTCTCAAAATGTTACAATCATGCGACGGGTTTTTGACGCATGTCAATAAAACGGCTATTTTGATGTCATAAGAGGCCTCACCTCTTGCACAGAAGCGGAAACGGCATTAACTTTGCATCGTCATCAGAAGAAAGCCCCAAGAGCGGGGCTGAGAGTAAAAGAAAATATTAATAAGGTAAAAAGATTGTAAGAGATGAAAAAAATGATGATTTTGGTAAGCGCCGCAATAATGGCACTTACCGCCGAGGCAAGAAACACAGAAGTAAAACCTTTCGAAGGTGTTAATGTAAACGTACCCGCTCGCGTGCGTTTCGTATATGGAGATACGTATGGAGTGGATATTCAGGCAACAGACAGCCTTGTGGCTTCAGCCATCCGCTTTAGCGTGCAGGACGGAGTGTTGAAGATTCGTAGCATAGACGGAGCCGACAAGCCAGTAGAAAACGTTTGCATCACCATCGTGAGCCCGCAGGAACCCGCACTCACAGTGGGGCGCCACATGGACGTGAAGCCTACCAAGCGTGTGAAGAAAAATCCAGAGAACAGTTAAATTAACCGAGTAAAGTTCCTCATGGCATTGCGCCTGTCAAACGACAGTGCTCCGCAACGAGGGGTTAGTAAAACAAATTTAAAAATGAGAACTATGAAAAGGAGTTATAAATCACTGAAAGAGGCTGTAAATTGGTATTATAATCGTGCAGCGACGGCGTACACTAACACGCCAAGTGGTCTTATCCCTAACATCAACATGGTCAGGTAACAAACAGAATATTATAAGAAAAGGAGGGATGCCAACAAATGGTATCCCTCCTTTTTTATTCTTCTCTTTGCCAACCCTTACCTCGCTGGAGGCAGAATAGCTGTCTTCCTCCTGCCAGAAGCGGGCGGCAATCGCAACTGCCTCTGCTCCAGAACCTTTGAGACAGTTGCCGCTGAGCTTTCTCCCTGCCCCGCCTCCTCGGCGGTTATCTGCCGCTTCTTCCCTCCTTTCTCCACGTGGTAGAGTCTCCCCTCCCCGTCCGCCACAACTATGCTGCCGTCCGTCAGCCTGCCGCAAAGAGTGTAGACACGCTCGCTGTCGCCCTCCAGCAAACAGCGCACGGAGTAGAACCCGCAGCTACCGTTCCCCACTTCGGGACAAGCCGAAGGTA
>JAJPYT010000184.1 GCA_021204845.1 Prevotellaceae bacterium
GTCTTGCCATGCGTGCTTTGCGGCTCTTTTCCCGTCTGCCGCTCGTGGGCGGGCGCATACGCCGTTTCGCAGAGGGCCACGAGGAGGCAATATTGGGCGTTGACGCACAGATATCCGCTCTCCACTCCCAGCGTCGTTCCACATTCTACCTCAGCGTCTCGCTGGAGTTCCTGGCGCGCATGCTTGGTTGTGTGGAGATTATGTTCATCCTGTTCGTCTTCACCCCCGATGTCTCATATTGGGACTGTGTTCTCATACAGGCCTTCCAGACCCTCTTTGCCAATCTCCTCTTCTTCGTGCCAATGCAGATGGGTACCCGAGAGGGTGGTCTTGCCCTTATCACCGACTGCCTCCGCATGAGTGCAGCCTACGGGGTGCTTACGGGTCTGCTCACCCGCCTACGTGAGCTTGTCTGGATAGCCATCGGGCTTCTCCTCATCCGCGTGGGCGAGGGGGCTGGCAGGCGAAAGTAAAGTTTTCGCATCCTTCCGCACAGCGTAATGTATAAAAAAGCAGGTTTTTTGTTCACTATCGAGAGAAATTTCACTACCTTTGCACCGCAATTGTAAGCATGGAGAGATGGCAGAGTGGTCGATTGCATCGGTCTTGAAAACCGACGAACTGAAAGGTTCCGGGGGTTCGAATCCCTCTCTCTCCGCCAGAAACTTGCGAAAGCGCCCGCATAGGTCAGTACCTGTGTGGGCATTCTCTTATATAACAGATTATTAACGATAATGAGATGAAGGTCCTGTTGATTAACGGAAGTCCGCGCCAGGGGGGCAATACGCACATTGCCCTCACCGAGGTGGCAAAGTCGCTGCTCGAGTGCGGCGTGGAGGCTGAGATAGTGCAGATAGGGAACAAGGCGGTGCAGGGCTGCATAGCCTGCGGGGGGTGCAAGGACCCGTCGAGGGGGCGCTGCGTGTTTCAGGACGAGTTGTACAACACCGTCAGGGAGAAGCTCATGGAGGCAGACGGTCTGGTGATAGGCTCACCCACGTACTTCGCCGGTCCCAATGGCTCGCTCTGTGCCTTGCTCGACAGAGTGTTCAGCTCGTGCGGGAAGTACCTGCAATTCAAGCCAGGGGCATCCGTTGCTGTTTGCCGTCGTGGAGGGGCGAGCGCCGTCTTCGACCGCCTTAACAAGTATTTCACCATCATGCAGATGCCTGTCGTCTCCTCGCAATATTGGAACAGCGTGCACGGTATGGCACCAGGCGAGGCGGCCGGGGACGCTGAGGGCTTGCAGGTTATGCGGGTGCTGGGGCGCAACATGGCATGGATGATAAGGAACCTCTCCGGCAAGGAGCGGCCCGAGGCGGAGAATGAGAAGATAAGCACCAACTTCATAAGGTAGTGCATCGCTCTCATGAATGAGAAGGGTAAGGCTGCGCGCTACAGAGACCCTGCCATAGACGTGCTACGTTGCCTGGCGCTCACGTGCATTGTTATAGCGCACGTCGACACCACCAGCAAGCTTCTCTTCCAGTTGCGCAACTTCGATGTCCCCCTCATGGTCTTTCTCTCCGCCGTCTGCTTCCATCCGTCGGCTGCCTACGGAGCCTACGTGCTTAAGCGGCTTAAGAGGCTCGTCCTGCCCGCCTGGCTATTTCTCATGGTCTATTTCCCCCTCATGCGCGTTCTGGCCGGCTGGCAGCCGCCCGCGTCCGAGGTCTTCATGTATTTCTCCCTCCTCACCAACCAATATCTCTGGATAGTGCGTGTCTTCTTTCTCATGGCTGTGCTGGCTCCCCTCCTGTCATGGGCTGTGGGCAGGTCGGGTCGTTGGTTCTGGTGCGCATTCGTTGTGGGCCTCGCCCTTAACGAGTGGCTTGCCCTCCTCTCGAGAGATTACTGTTATCAGGTGGTGGTAATGACGCTCTCCTACGCCCTGGTCTTTGCCTACGGGGTCCACGTCTCGCGGTTGCGTGGCGCGGCGGCTGTCTCGTTCTGGGCAGCCCTGTGGGTGCTTATATATGCCGTTTTCGCCATCTGGCTCTATGTGCACACAGGTGAATATCGCCCCACGCAGGCGTTCAAGTATCCTCCACGGCTCTATTATCTCAGCTACGCCCTTGGTGTGGTATCCGTCCTGTGGCTGTGCCGCTCCTGGCTCGCGCGCCTTGTGGTGAGCCTGCGCATAGCCCCCCTCGTCTGTTATGTGGGTTCCCACACCTTCTGGATATATCTCTGGCACGTGCTTGTGCTTTCCCTCATGCACGGGCGTGCCAATGCCACCGTCCGCTTCTTTGTCATATATGTGGTGGCGATAGTTCTCAGTTATGTCCAGACGAGGCTTGTCACACTCCTTTGCGACAGATATGTCAAGAGCCCCTCTCTTCGTCGCGATATCCTGACCGTCTTAGTGGGCTGATACCCTTTTCACCCCTCCCTACGGTACTCCATCGGGGTCTGCCCCGTAAGTCGTTTGAAGAACTTGCAGAAGAAGCTCGCGTTGGGGAAGTTGAGCGCGTCCGCTATATCCGCCACGGGTTTCCCCCCGTGCCGCAGCATTACCTTAGCCCTGGTGCAGAGTGCGCGGTCCAGCCACTCCTTCGCCCCTATGCCGCTCACCTGCTTCACCACGGTGCCGAGGTAGCGGGGGGTTATGCACATCTTGTCGGCATAGAACGAGAGCCCGTGCTGCTCATGGCAGTTGGAGCTTACCAGCTTTATGAACTGGTCCAGCATCTGCCGCCTGCCATGGCTCCCCGCGCCCGTGCTGTCCTCATTCCCCTGCGGTGGCTTGCTCTTAAGGTAAAGCAAAGTGAGCGCCCTTATCAGGCTGTCTAATGTGTCTTCGGGGCAGGGCTCCATGTGTATCGTGTCCCAGATGAGCCCCATCAGCCGGTAGCAGAAGTCGCACTGCTCCCGTGAGGCTTTGCTGACCACAGATATGGCGTTGCTCTCCAGGGGTAGCAGACCTGAGCCCCTCATCGCGGCGTCCATTCTCTCGTTAGCCACCATCATGCCGTAGATCTCAAAGTCTGGGGAGGCGCTCCTGGGCTGCACTACGCACCCTTTGCCGATGAATACCAGTGACCCTGCCTCCACCTTTACCTCCGCCATGTTCAAGGTTACACTCGCGCTGCCTTGCCTCACCAGTGCCATGCGGCATTCCTCTATTATATAAGGTGTGCCTGGCTTCAGTATACTGGTCAGCGCGGCGTCGTTTGCATAGAGCATGCCCACGCCATTCCTCACGTAGGGCACAACGCCACCCTTGTCGCTGTTTTCTTCGCCTATCTCCCTTATCTCGGAGAAGGAGATGCGCCTCAAGTTATAGCCTTTTTCTGCCATTATCTTTCGTTTTCCCCACAAAGATAGGGAGAAAAGACAATAATCAGGTGCCCTTTGCCTCCTTTTATGTACAAAAGGGACATTATATACCTCTATAAGGTAATGCCACTACTACTCGTAACCGCTAACTTTGCAGCCGTAATACTCTTAAGAGAAACACAACAATATGAGACATCTAACCTATATTCTGCTCTCGCTGCTCGCCCTCTGCCCTATGTGCGCGGGGGCTCTCACCCTCGACCGCTGCAGGGAGATGGCTCGGGAGAACTTCCCCGTCATCAAACAATTGTCGTTGGTGGAGCAGACCAGAGACTTCACCATCTCCAACGCCATGAGGGCCGACCTGCCGCAGCTGTCGTTGAGCGCCAGGGCGCTGTACCAGAGCGACGCGACAAAGTTGCCAGTGAACATTCCGGGCATAGACTTCAAGGGCCTGTCGCGCGACCAGTATGATGCCTATTTCTACGTCACGCAGAAGGTGTACGACGGTGGCGCTGTCTCGTCTGCCAAGAAGGTGGCGCAAAGGCAGGGCGAGGTGGACTACGAGCAGGTGAGTGTGGCGCTCTACGACGTGTACGAGCGAGTGGAGGAGATATATTTCGGCATCCTCTCGCTTGACGAGCAGCTTGGCGAGACACGTCTCTTGCAGGACGACCTGCGCCTTAGCCTGGAGACCGTGAGCGCCATGGAGAGGAGCGGCACGGCTAACGAGTCGGACGTGGACGCGGTGAGGGTGGATTTGGCTAAGGCGCGGCAGAACGAGACGGGGCTGCTTGCCACAAGGGGAGCGTACCTGCGCATGCTTGCCACATTCACCGGCGCTGATATACCCGACGACGAGGTGCTGGAGCGACCCGATGTGGGGAGCGGCAGCCTGCCCTATATGACCAACAGCCGCCCCGAGCTGGACCTCTACAACGCCCGCTCGTCGCTGTTGGACGAGAGGCTGCGCGCCCTCTCAGCCGACATGCGCCCGCACCTCTCCCTCTTCGCCCAAGGGGGCTATGCCAACCCGGCGCTCAACCTCTTCAAGACGGGCTTCCACGCGTACTATAAGGTGGGAGCCACCCTGTCGTGGAACTTCGGCGCCCTGTATACCCGCCAGGGAGACCGACAGAAACTGCTCCTGGAGAAGCAGACCAACGAGAGCGAGAGGGAGGCATTCATGCTGAACACCACCCTGCAAAGCCAGATGCAAGGCGGCTCAATAGAGAGTCTGCGGCGGCAGATAGAGCAGGACGACGAGATAATAGCGTTGAGGGAAAGCATACGCCAGAAGGCGGATACCAAGGTGGAGCAGGGAACGGAGACCGTGAACGAGATGCTAAGGGATATCAACGCCGTGAGCGAGGCGAGACTGCAACGCTCCATGCACGAGATAGAGCTCTTGCAGGAGGTACAGAAACTGAGGACAATACTTAATATATAGAAGGAAATGAGACACTTATTAGCACTGATACTGCCCGCCCTGCTCATTGTGGGCTGCAACAGGGGAGGGAAGGCGTACGACGCCACAGGCACGTTCGAGACCACGGAGGTGACCGTAAGCGCGGAGCAGAGCGGCCGCCTGTTGACCTTCACCCTCACCGAAGGGGACAGCCTCGCCTTCGGGCAGCAAGTGGGGCTGGTGGACACCACCCAACTCTCGCTCAGGGCACTGCAGTTGGGGGCGACCAGCGAGAGCTATGCCAGCCAGAGGCCCGACATAGAGAAGCAGATAGCCAGCACCAAGCAGGAGTTGGCGAAGGCGGAGATGGAGCAGAAGCGCTACGAGACCCTCGTGAGGGAGCACGCCGCCAACCAGCAGCAGCTCGACGACGCCGAGAGCTCGGTGAAGGTGTTGCGCCGCCAGCTGGACGCGCAGCTCTCCTCCCTCTCGAAGAACACCAGCAGCCTCAACAGCCAGATGACCGCCACCGACATAGAGCGCATGCAGGTGCTCGACCAGCTGCGCAAGTGCCGCGTCACCGCCCCGCTCTCGGGCGTGGTGCTCGCCAAGTATGCCGAGGAGGGAGAGTATGCGGTGCCTGGCACGCCCCTCTTCAAGATGGCGGACGTGGCGCACATGTTTCTGCGTGCCTACGTGACCACCGCGCAGTTGCAGAGCGTGAGGGTAGGGCAGGACGTGACCGTCTTTGCCGACTACGGCGACGGCAACCGCCGCGAGTACAAGGGCAAGGTGAGCTGGATATCCGACCAGGCGGAGTTCACCCCAAAGACCATACTCACCGACGACGAGAGGGCAGACCTCGTGTATGCCGTGAAGATAGCCGTGCTGAACGACGGATACATAAAGATAGGTATGTACGGAGAGGTGGCTTTCTGAAGGACAGAAAAATAGTTGGGAGAGATGAACGCGATAGAGGTAAGCGACGTGAGCAAGAGCTACGGCAGTGTGCTGGCACTTGACCGTGTGTCGCTCAGTGTGGAGCGGGGCGAGATGATGGGTCTCATAGGGCCCGACGGCTCTGGCAAGACCACCCTCTTCCGCATACTCACTACCTTGTTGCTGCCCGACAGCGGCACCGCCACGGTGGAGGGCTTCGATACAGTCTCGCAGCTCTCCCGGATACGCCGTCGCGTGGGCTACATGCCAGGCAGCTTCTCCCTCTATCAGGACCTCACCGTGGAGGAGAACCTTAAGTTCTTCGCCACCCTCTTCCATACCACCGTGGCGGAGGGGTACGATAACATCAGGGCCATATACTCCCAGATAGAGCCCTTCCGCCACCGCAGGGCGGGGGCTCTCTCAGGGGGCATGAAGCAGAAGCTCGCCCTCTCCTGTGCCCTGGTGCACAGGCCCACCGTACTCTTTCTCGACGAGCCTACCACTGGTGTCGACCCTGTCTCAAGGCGTGAGCTCTTCGACATGCTTATGCCATTGCGTGAGCAGGGGGTCACCATTCTCGTCTCCACCCCATATCTCGAGGAGGTGCGCCGCTGCGACCGTGTGGCGTTCCTCTCCCGGGGCAGTATCCTTGGCACTGGCACACCCGATTACATACTCTCCCGCTTCGCCTCGGTCTTCTGCCCCGAGCCACTAAGCCACGACGAGGACGAGGCATTGCGGAAGGCGGACAACGTGATAGAGGTGAGCCATCTGGTGAAGGCCTTTGGCACGTTCCACGCGGTGGACGATATCTCCTTCTCCGTGCACCGCGGGGAGATATTCGGCTTTCTGGGCGCTAACGGGGCGGGCAAGACAACCGCCATGCGCTGCCTCACAGGACTTAGCAGCCCCACCAGCGGCAACGGCAGGGTGGCGGGCTTCGACATCTGTACCCAGAGCGAGCAGATAAAGCGTCACATAGGGTACATGAGTCAGCGTTTCTCCCTCTACCAGGACCTCACTGTGCGTGAGAACATACGTCTCTTTGCCGGCATCTATGGCATGCGGGGCAAGGTGGTAGGGGAGAAGACTGACCGTCTGCTCGAGAGCCTACAGTTCACCTCCCACGCCGACACCCTTGTGAGCTCCCTGCCCCTTGGCTGGAAGCAGAAGCTCGCCTTCTCGGTAAGCATCTTCCACGAGCCTGAGGTAGTGTTCCTCGACGAGCCCACGGGAGGTGTGGACCCAGCCACACGCCGCCAGTTCTGGCAGCTGATATACGATGCCTCCTCGCGCGGCATAACGGTATTCGTCACCACCCACTACATGGATGAGGCTGACTATTGCGACCGCGTATCCATAATGGTCGACGGTAAGATAAGCGCCCTCGGCAGCCCAGAGGAGCTGAAGCGCCGCTTCCAACAGCCAGACATGGACAGTCTGTTCACCTATCTCGCCCGCCAGGCAGTACGCACATGACCACGTTCCTCTCCTTCGTCCTCAAAGAGACGCGCCACATCTTGCGCGACACCCGCACGGTACTCATACTCTTCGGCATGCCCCTGGTGATGATGCTGCTCTTCGGCTTCGCCATCTCCAACGACATACAGAACGTGAGGGTGGCGCTGGTGGCTTCCTCTGCCGACGCCTCCACACAACGCATAGTGGAGCGGATAAACGCCTCGGAGTATTTTACCGTCACCCATGTGGTGGGCTCGCCCGCCGAGGCAGAGCGCCTCATGCGCTCCCGCAAGGCGGACATGGCGGTGGTCTTCTCCCAGCGCTTCGCCAGCCACGCCCACGACAACACGGCCGCCCTGCAGGTAATAACCGACGCGGTTGAGCCCAACACTTCCGTGCAGCAAAGCTCATACCTGCAGCAGGTGGTGCAGGCAGGCGTTGTGGGCGGCTCCTCTCCAGTGAACACGTCCCTGCTCTACAATCCGCAGATGCGCAGCGCATACAACTTCGTGCCGGGCATCATGGGCCTGCTGCTCATGATCATCTGCGCCATGATGACGGCTGTGAGCATAGTGCGCGAGAAGGAGCGCGGCACCATGGAGGTGTTGCTCGTCTCCCCCGTGAGTCCGCTCATGGTCATGGCGGCCAAGGCGGTGCCTTACTTCGTGCTCTCCATGCTCATTCTCGTCTGCATACTGCTGCTCTCCACCTTCGTGCTCGATGTGCCGGTGGCGGGCAGCGTGTTCTGGATATTCTTCGTCTCCCTGCTCTACATCCTCATGGCGCTCTCCCTCGGGCTGCTCATCAGCGTTGTGGCCCAGACGCAGCTGGTAGCCATCCTCGTGTCCGCCATGCTGCTGCTGATGCCGAGCATCATGCTCTCCGGCATGATATACCCTGTGGAGAGCATGCCCTCGGTCTTGCAGTGGATATGCCAGATAATCCCTGCCAAGTGGTACATCTCCGCCATGCGCAAGCTCATGATTATGGGCCTGGGCGTGGGCATGATATGGAGGGAGATCACCGTCCTCGCCTCTATCACGTGCCTCTTGCTCGTTGTGGCGTTGCGCAAGTTCAATAACAGATTGTAGATATGGGAACACTACGGCATCTACTCGTGAAAGAGGTATTGCAGATAAGGCGCAACTCCTTCCTGCCCAGGCTCATCCTCGCCTTCCCGGTGATGATAATGTGCGTCATGCCGTGGGTGATGGACATGGAGGTTGACAACGTGAACATAGTGGTGGTGGATAACGACCACTCCCAGCTCTCACGCCGCCTGGTGGAGCGAGTGGCCTCTAACCCACACTTCCGCTTCCGTGGGGTGCTGCCTGGCTACGCCGACGCGCTCTCCTACGTGGAGCGGGACAAGGCGGATGTGATATTGGAGATACCGCTCCATTACGAGAAGGACTTCTCACTGGGCAAGGTGCCGCGCGTGCTGGTGGCAGCCAACGCGGTGAACGGCACCAAGGGCTCTCTCGGCTCTTCGTACGCCTCGCAGATAGTCTCCCAGAACCTTGTCTCCGCTGGCCACAGCCCCGTGGCGGCTGCCCAGGGCGTCACGCTGAGCACGCTCAACCTCTTTAACCCCCACCTCTCATACAAGCGGTTCATGATACCTGCCCTCATGTCCATCCTTATCATGATGATGTGCGGTTTCCTGCCCGCGCTCAACATCGTTGGGGAGAAGGAGGCAGGCACCATAGAGCAGGTGAACGTCACGCCCGTCAGCAAGTTCGCCTTCATCTTCGCGAAGCTCATCCCCTACTGGTGCATAGGCCTCTTTGTGCTCACGGTCTGTCTCCTGCTCTCGTGGCTCATCTATGGTATCATGCCCTCGGGCAGTGTGTGGCTCGTCTACATGCTCTCGGTCTTGCTCGCCCTCGTGTTCAGCGGCTTGGGCCTGGTGGTCTCCAACCACAGCGACACCATGCAGCAAGCCATCTTCGTCATGTGGTTCTTCGTGGTGTGCATGATGTTGCTCAGCGGGCTCTTCACCCCCATCAGCAGTATGCCCCCCTTGGCGCAGAGCCTCACGCGCGCCATCCCCGTCAGGTACTATATCGATGCCATGCGCACCGTCTTCCTCCGCGGCGGCACGTTCTCCGATATCCTTCCCTCCACGCTTGCCCTCTTCCTCTTCGCCCTCATCCTCGATGTGTGGGCGGTAATCAGCTACCGTAAGAGGGGCTGAGAGGAGTATCCATACCCCCTCACGGTCGAGTATGAGTACCCCACCGCAGACACCCTTGCAAGGGTGTCCGCACACACCCATGCAAGGGTGTCTCCCATAGGGTATTAATAGTCGACCGTGGTGGGGTATGAGTAGTATAATATGGTGCACAATGAGTTCCCCTCGAATAGGTAGTGCGAGCAGTACGAGTGGCTCCGCCACTCGTACCGCTTGCGATGGGCTACGAGCACTCGCGCGGAGCCACCATATATATGATGTCCCCGCGCGACATGCTGTACGG
>JAJPYT010000135.1 GCA_021204845.1 Prevotellaceae bacterium
GATTCACGCACTGCAAAGGTAAGCTTTTATGCGTAAAGTAAGGCATATTTTACTCGCTTTGTAGCAAACATTTTGCACTTTTTATGCCATTTGTTTGCCAAACGAAAGTTTTCGCCATCCTTGAAAGCCTGATTAGCAAGCGTTTCCCCGTCGTGAATCTCTCTTAGGCAAGAGAAACACACTTTCCTTAGCCCAAAAACGAGACAAGGCGAGGGAGGCAATTGCCAAGAAAACCCATGAACAAAGAACAAACGATATATAAAAAACATACACATACGAAGAAACAGAAAGAAATAACAAGGAAAACAACATCAAACATTAAATTCAATAAGCTTATGAAAAAACTCTTTACCCACCTCCGCACATTCACGCTTAATGGGGTGACGATTCCCTACTCCGTAACCAGCAAAGGAAAACGTGTGTAGATAAATCAGCTGATTATCAATAATATTCTATGCTTAACTTGTGAGTCATATCAAACTTACGTGTTTATGGAAAACAATGTACTGTCCAAAACTATCGCGTACCTACGGTTCCCGCTTATGGTGGGTATTGTGATGATTCATTACAACATCTCAAGTGACTTTTTCTTTCACGGCATTACTTATGCGGGAGAGACTCCCGATTGGTATCGTACAGTCATTTATATCTTCAGCGATGTACTTCCCCGTATCGGAGTGCCCCTGTTCTTTTTCTTCTCAGGATTCTTGTTCTTTTACCATACAGAATGGAATATCGCCGCCTATAAGCGGAAGCTGAAAAGCCGTGCACGCACCCTGCTTGTTCCCTATCTGTTATGGAACATCTTTTCCATCGCTTTGGCGGGTATTAGGTTGTTGCCATGTTTTGCAAGGTTTTTCCCGAATGTGAAAGATGTAAGTGTCAACTGTTCGTTTTCAGCCATAGCCCTCACATTTTGGAATCGTGACATGGGAATGTTTGTACACACGGAATTGACGGAAGACATAAGCAACGCTATTTACCCAATCAACATTCCATTATGGTATGTGCGCGATTTGATGATTGTCATTATCTTTGCGCCATTAGTGTATGTATTGGTTAAAAAAGCGGGATATCTCTTATCTGTCGTCTTAGGTTTGGCATGGCTGTTCTTGGCTCCTTACAATTTAGGACATCCCCAACAACTGCTCACAGCGTTTTTCTTCTTTTCGTGGGGAGCCTATTACAGCATACATCGATTGGATTTCACCGTGTTGTTTCGTAAGTTGTCGTTCCTGCCTGTACTGTATTTCATAGTTGCCGCTGCCGATATCATCACCCGCGAACAAACTTACCACCATTATATCCATGGCATCGGGATTCTGTTGGGCATTGTCTCGGCAATCATCGTCACCGCCTCTTTGTTGGAGAAGGGGAAAATCCGAGTGAATACCTTTCTTGCGGATTCAAGTTTCTTTCTTTTCGCATTGCATTTTTTAATAATCAACAACGTTGCAAGACTCATATTGGCACCGATACATATTGGCTCACCATATTTTCTTATAGCGATTTATTTCTTCATTCCCGCACTAACCATTCTGATATGCTTGGGGCTATATAAAATATTGAAGAGGTATCTCCCTGCATGCGCTTCGTTGCTCACTGGCGGACGATGAGCGTGTGACTGACAATGGCGGAAGAACGCCCATAGCAATAAGGAGTATTGTTTAAAGCAATAATTCGGGAGACCAGAATGTTATTAGGTCTCCCGTTTTCATTGTCAAAATCCATTCCTAAGCGACTTTTGCCCCTTCCCTGCCTCCGCCCTCCGTAACAGGTCATTTCGCTACAGACAAGTAAATATCCAGTTCACGGGCACTGTTGTTTATCTTCCCGCAAAAGCCAGTCGTAGACTGGTCTTACGGCTATGACGTAGCCATTTTTCTCGATGTCCTCGTATTGGTGGTCGGTGAGCAATAGCAGGTTACGGCAAGCAGTCGCTTTGGCGGCAAGTAACAGACCAGAAACCTCACGTCGCAGGGTATTTGGGCTGGAAATGTCGTAGGCGACCTGCACACAAAGAAGTGTCTCGTTATTTCTGCATATCATGAAATCACATTCGCTGCTGCGGTCAGTGTAATAGTATATGTCAAGACCTTTGTTTCTGCATCTGCGCAGCAATTCTATGTAGACAATGGTCTCCAAACGCCATCCGAGGTTGTTGCCAGCCATAGCACCCTCTCTCTTGTTCATCAGTGCCACATCAACAGGATAGACTTTTTCGCCTACCACGCGCTCTTTGCTCTTATGCGAGAACTTGCGCAGTCCGACCAGAAGGTAAGCCTGCCGCAGGTAACCGACGTAATTCTTGGCAGTATGCTCTGAACGGAAACCAAACAGTTCTTTCAAGGCTCTATCCACAACAATAGTGGGCGAGACGTTCAACAGATGCTGCGCCATTTGCTCAAAGGCAGCCTTGTGGGTAATTTTGAAGCGTTGCTCTATGTCGCGGCGTAAAATGTTATCCACCAGCGTGTCGATATATTCACGGTCTGACCTTACGTTTTGCAGTTCGGGGAAGCCACCTTGCAGCATATATTCGTCGAAAGTCGCCCTGCGCTGAGCTATTGCCTGAGTGGTTTGCCTCTTCACATCTACCTGCTTATAAGCACAGAATTCGGCAAAGGAGAATGGGTAAAGCGTGATGGCATGATGCCGCCCAGTCAGATGGGTCGCCAACTCTCCGCTAAGCAATTTGGCGTTAGACCCAGTCACTATTATGTGCATGCCTCGGCGTAGCAATCTGTTAACAAAAAGATACCATTCCGCAATGTTTTGAATCTCGTCTATGAATAGGTGGTTAAAGTCTCCGTGAATTTTGTAAAGAACCTCCAGCACGTCGTTCAAGTCTTCCGCCTTTAAACTTACGAGACGCTCGTCATCAAAATTTATGTAGGCATATTTCACTCCTGCCCTGGTGAGAGCATTGTAGCACAATGTGGATTTGCCGCTTCGCCTCACGCCTATGACCACTTGTGCCTGTGTGCTTTGCAAATCCACAAGGTCTTCCTCCGCTCTTTGGCAGAAATGCATGGACCGTTTCATTTCCAGTTCTTCCAGCTGGTCAGAAAGGATGGTTTCAAGAATGCGCTTATCCATCACAATCAGGAGAATTATGCCACAAAGATACGCATTATTTTCTCCAGAATGCAATAATTTACATGTTTTGTGCTATCCAGAATGCAATAATTTACATGTTTTGTGCTATCCAGAATGCAATAATCTGCAAGTGGGAGCGTCTGCGGCTACTGTTGTATGTTGGGCAGTTCGAGACCGTAACCACGCTTTTTGTCAACGGCTTTCAGGAAAATACCTATCACGAGGGCTGCCACTCCAAGGCTGGCGAGCATGACGAGAGGGGCAGTATAGTTGAGATGCGTGGCATCTGTGACCCCAGGATTTGTCTTGTCGAGAACCTTGCCGATGAGCAGCGGGAAGAGCCACAGCCCGATGTTCTGAATCCAGAAGATGAGAGCGTAGGCAGAGCCGATGATTTTAGGCTCCACCAGCTTCGGCACGCTGGGCCAGAGGCTGGCAGGCACCAGTGAGAAAGAAGAGCCAAGAACGAGAATGGTGACGTAGGCGATGACAACCCCGCCAATCTGGTCGCCCTTGAAGCAGGGGAGGACAAAAGCGAAAGTGAGGTGGCAAGCCACCAGCAGCAAGCTGCCCAAAACGAGCATGGAAGCCGCCTTGCCCTTGTAGTCGACGTAGCTGCCAAGAATTGGAGTTATGCCCACGGCAAGCAAGGGGAAGACAGCGAAAATTGACTCTGCCGACTGGCGCATGTAGCCCATGCAGCAATAGCCCACCAGCGCCAAAACAGAGAGGGAAAGCAGCGAGTATTTCAGCCCTTTGTTCTTCACAAAATTGAACATAAAAGCAGTAATAGCCACAACGAGCATGATTATGTACTGAATGATAGTCACTGAAGAAGAGGCCCAAAACGAATCGGGAGACACCTCGGTGAAGGTGAGGTTACACTGAAGCATGTTTACAGCATACTTCTGAAAAGGAAAAATGGCAGAATAATAGAGCACGCAGAGCAGGGAAACCAGCCAGAAGCCCATGCTGCGGAGAATCTGACCGATGTCGCTTATGCGGAAGGGGTCGTCTTTTTCCTCGGCCTCGCCCGTCTGAGAGTCTAATTTGCGGTCCATAAAGAAGTAGACAATAAACATCATCATGGCAATGCAGAGAAGCACTACGCCAAACGCCACGGAGCGGGAAATGTCGATGTGCCCGCCTAATTTGGCGAAGAAGGGAGAAAAAATCATGCACGTTGCTACTCCCATTCGGGCAAGCGCCATTTCCGAGCCCATGGCAAGCGCCATCTCGTGCCCCTTGAACCACTTGACTATGCCTCGGGAGACAGTGATTCCTGCCATTTCCACTCCGCAGCCGAACAGCATGAAACCACAAGCCGCTACCTTGGCGGACGACGGCATTCCCTCGTAGAAGGGAGAAACACCGAGTTGCTCGAACACGGGGATGTGATTGAGGTGCGCAGTGAACCACAAGTCTGCCCCGCTGCCGCTAAAAGCCTCGCTTACAGCATAATATTTGATGGATGCACCGCAAAGCATCACTGCCCCGGAGAGCAGAGCCGTGAAGCGAACGCCCATCTTGTCGAGAATTATTCCCGCGAAGATGAGGAAGAAAACAAAAACGTTGAGAAAAGTCTCCGAGCCTTGCATAGTGCCGAAGGCGGTGGAATCCCAACCTCTCTCCGTGAGCATCAGGTCTTTGATGGGGGAGAGAATATCCATGAAAATGTAAGCGCAGAACATGGCCAGCGCCAACAGTAGGAGGGCGGTCCAGCGCAAGGCGGCTGAATCACGCAAGGTTTTTCCTATTTGTGTCATTAGCGTGTGTTGCTATCGTGTTTTTCGTTTATTTGAGCCATCTGTCGAGCCAGCGGAAGAAGGTGCGCTGCCAGAGCACGCCATTTTGCGGTTTCAGCACCCAGTGGTTCTCATCTGGGTAAAGTAGCAGTTCGGCAGGTATGCCATGCATGCGTGCCGCCGTGAAAGCGCTCTGTCCCTGCGAGTGAAGAATACGGTAGTCCTTCTCGCTGTGGATGCAGAGTATTGGGGTATCCCACTTGTCGACGTAGAGATGTGGGCTTTCGACGTAAGCCTTATTGTCCGAGAAGCGGTCAGGGCTGCCTCCGAGGTCCCAGTTGGTGAACCACATCTCTTCGGTCTCAACGTATTGTTGCTGAGTGTTATAGATTCCATCATGGGCAATAAAAGCCTTGAAGCGCCCCTCGTGATTGCCAGCCAGCCAATATACGCTGTAGCCGCCAAACGAGGCACCCACACAGCCTAAATGGTCCGTGTCGACATAAGGCTCTTGGCAAATATCGTCGATTGCGGAGAGATAATCTTTCATGCACTGCCCGCTGTAATCGCCCGATATCTCTTCAATCCACTCCTTGCCGAAGCCTGGGAGACCGCGACGGTTGGGAGCTATAATAAGATAGTCGTTGGCTGCCATAATCTGGAAGTTCCAGCGGTAGCTCCAGAACTGGCTGACGGGCGACTGTGGGCCTCCCTCGCAGAAAAGCAGGGTAGGGTAGCTGCGTGAGGGGTCGAAGTGGCTGGGGTAGATAACCCAGCAGAGCTCCTCTTTCCCGTCTGTGGTTTTCACCCAGCGCTCTTTCACCTCGCCAAATGACAGCTGTGAAAGCAGGTGGTCATTCTCGTGAGTGAGCTGTGTGACAGTGGTTTCCTTGCCTTTTTTCTTAGGCAACGTGATGGAGTAAATATCGTCGGGGGCTGAGATGCTGTGCCTCTTTACCAGCAGTTGGTTGCCCTCTGGCATCACGGAGACGCTCGCGTAATCGTAATCCCCGTCAGTGACTGTTGCCACTTCTCCTTTAAGATTTGTTGAATAAACCATGATTCGACCGTGCCAAACGCAGGTGAAATAGAGAGTGTTATTGTCTGGCGCCCATGCAAATTCCTCAACATCTGCCTCAAGGGACTCGGTCACGTACCGCTTCTCGCCAGTCTCCATGTTAAGTATGCAGAGGCGGTTGCGGTCGCTCTCGTAGCCGTCGCGCTCCATGCTGGTCCAAGCCAGCAGTTTCCCGTCGGGCGAGAATTGCGGGTCGCGGTCGTATCCAGCGTTTATGTCCGTGGGGCTTTGGTTCTTTGGCTGGTCTTTAAGGGAGACTGTGCTGTCTGCCTCTGGCTCTACGTAGTCGGCTGGTTTGCAGAGATTTGTGGTCTCTCCAGTCTCCACGTCGTAGAGATATATGTCGCTATCTGTGCTAATTGCGTAAGCCACGCCCACCTTCTTGCGGCAGGTATAGGCTATGTGCTTGCTGTCGGGGCTCCAGCACAGCTGCTCCACGCCGCCAGAGGGCAGCATTGGGCATTCGTATGGCTCGCCTTCCAGTATGTCCTTAGCCTCGGTGGAGACGGTTTCTCCGTCGAATGAAGCCAAGAAAATGTGCGGAATGGTTGTCACGTAGCGGTCCCAATGTTTGTAGTTCAAGTCGTCGATTACCATGCCCGAAGCCAGTGGCAAGTCTGGCTCTTTTGGCTGAATGCTGGTGGTTGCCGGCACATCGCGCACCACTACCACCTGCCGTTCGTCGGGGGAGAATTTATAGCCAGAGATGCCGTCGGGAAAATTGGTGAGCTGGCGGCGGTCCTCACCCTGCAAGTTCATGCTCCAGAGCTGCCCGCCAGTCATGAAAGCTATGCGCTCGCCGCCTGCCAGGAACGTGGGTTCCGTCTCGCTCTTCTCGCCCGAGGTGAGCAGCCTCTGGTTTGAGCCATCTGCATTCATTAGGTAAATCACTGTGTGGCTGCGGTTTTGGTCCACGCTGTAATAAGCTACAGTATAAGCAATTAGGTCTCCTTTAGGACTGATTGCCGTGCCTCCTATGCGCCCCATTGCCCATAGCACTTCCGGGGTCATGCGGTCGCTTTCCAGTTTCATGTCCGCCCTGCCTATCGGGGCGCTCTCCTGTGCGTTACTCTCTGCCGCGAGGCTCAATATTGCCGTCATGCTTGCTACTTTCAGTATATTCATAGTTAAGGTATTAGTATCGGGTATTGTTTATCTCTTTTGTTGTTTGCGTTGCTGCTCCTCCGCCATCTTCTGCATAGCCTCTAAGCGTGATGCCAAGCCGCTCACTTTCTTTGGATTATTGGCGTGCTTTGCCTTGTAAGCCTTCAGCTGGGCGAGCAGTTTCTCGTCGTCGGTGAACTTGCGCAGACCCCACATAGTGAGAATGCTGATAAGTCCGCTTAGGAAGTAGTAGTAACAGAGGCCCGAACTATAGTCGTTGAACACGAAAAAGAAGAAAATTGGCATCACATACATCATCCATTTCATCATTTTCATCTGCTGCTCCTGCTCTGCCGACATGGCGGCGTTTTGCTGCTGGCGCATTGAAATCCAAGAGTTTACAACGTTAGTAAGGGCGAATAGCAGGCTGAAGAAGCTGATGTGGTCGCCCAAAAGCCAAATCTCGCGGTGCCAGCTCAGCAAGGTGTCGTAGGTGGAGAGGTCGCTTACCCACAGGAAACTCTGCCCTCGCAGCTCTATGGCGTTAGGTACAAAGTTGAAGAGGGCAATCCACACGGGCATCTGAATGAGCATGGGCAGGCAGCCTCCCATAGGCGAGACACCGTATTGGCTGTAGAGTTGCATCATCTCCTGCTGCTTCTTCATCGAGTCTTCCTTTTTCGGATATTTGGCGTTCAGTTTGTCAATCTCTGGTTTCAGCACTCTCATGCGTGCGCTGCTCACGTAACTCTTGCGCGTTGCAGGGTAGACGAGAGCTTTCACGATGAGTGTGAGGAAAAGCAGCACCAGCCCCATGGAGAGCCCTAAGGCACTGAGCCAGTCGAAGAGATAGATGATGAAATAGCGGTTTATCCAGCGAAACAGCGGCCAGCCGAAATAGACAAGCTCGTGGAGGTTGAGGTTTTTGTCGCTGGCGGAGAGCTTGTTGGTAGCTTTCAGCACGTGGAAATCATTGGGGCCCAGATACATTTGCAGCACTGTCGGCTGCTTGCCCGATGGGTCGAACATGGCTTGCATTTGCGAATGATATTCCTTAAGGTAGCCGCTGCCTTTTTGCTGCTGGTGGCTTGCGAGGCTCACTTCCGAGAAGTCCTGGTGGGCTATCAGTATGGCGCTGAAAAACTGGTTTTTATAAGCAATCCAGTCAATTTTCTTGTCGGGCTTCTTGTCAGCGTCTTTTGTCTCGCTTAACTTCTTTGTGCTGCCGTTCACGTCCTGGTAGGTGAGTGTGCTGTAGCGGTTCTCAAACGTGTAGCCTTTCTCCTGCTGGCGCGCCTTGTCATACCAGTCGAAGTCGATGGCGTTGAGGTTCGGGGCGAAATAATTGGAGATTCCGCTGCTCTCTATCGTCATGTCCAGCATATAAGATTCAGGGCGAAGGCGATATTTTATGTCGAGAAAGCCCCCGTTTGCGGCTGTTAGGCGCATAATCACGGTAGAGTCGGTCTGCGCCAAGGGCTGGAAGTAAAGCTCGCTAAAATCGATGTTTTCCATTTTTGCAGGCAGGCTGATGTGCATGTAATGGTCCTCCTCGTTAAGGAGTTTCACGTCCTCGCCCTCCTGGTCCTTGTAACCGAGGATTTCCGCCCTGCTCACTGTGCCGCCCTTCGTGCTCAGCTTTATGGCTACCTTGCTGTTTTTCAGCGTTATATCTTGTGCAGTTCCCTGCTGGTTGGCGAAGAAAATGCTTGTGCTGTCAGCCACATCGGCTGCCTCGTTATGCCGGGTCTTTGCCAGTTTCTCTTCCTCTGCCTTCTCTTCTTTCTCCTGGTTGGCTATGGCCTCTTCCTGCATTTTTGCCGCCGCCTCCCGCTCTGCCTTGCTTGGGCGGCTCCAGTAGCCGAAACCTATCAGCACCGCGGCAATCAAGATAAAGCCGATTATCGTATTTTTGTCCATGAGATGTTGTTTAGTCGTTTTCTATACATGCCTTCATGAAAGACATGAAAAGCGGATGCGGATTTAATACTGTGCTGGAGTATTCTGGGTGGAACTGCGTGCCTATGTACCACTTAAGTGAAGGTATCTCAACTATTTCCACCAGATTGCTCTCTGGGTTGCTGCCAGCGCAGAGCATGCCGTGGCTCTCGAACTCCTGTAAGAAATTGTTGTTGAACTCATAGCGGTGGCGGTGGCGTTCCTGCACGCAGTCAACATTTCCGTAAGCCTCGCAGGTCTTGCTGCCCTTGCGCAGCTCGCATTTGTAGGCTCCCAGTCGCATGGTGCCGCCCATTTGTGTTATATTTTTCTGTTCCTCCATTATGTCTATCACGTTGTGGCGGGTTTTCGCGTCCATCTCGCGGCTGTTGGCGTCCTTGTAGCCAATCACGTTACGGGCGAACTCCACGACCAGCATCTGCATGCCAAGGCAAATGCCGAACGTCGGTATGTTGTGCGTGCGGGTATATTGGCAAGCGGCTATCTTGCCTTCCGTGCCGCGATTGCCGAAGCCCGGGC
>JAJPYT010000201.1 GCA_021204845.1 Prevotellaceae bacterium
AAGTAACTTTTTATAAGTTTCCTCATTCATAAATGTCATGAGGAACTATTAATTCTAACTATTATATCAAGTGTGAATGAAACTGACTTTTGCAACCTGTGGGAAGAAGTTGCTATCTATCGTGCATATAGGGAATTTAGCAAGTTAACTTCTTGTCGTGGATTTTTAAAAGCAATTGGAGCGAGCGCCATTGCTCTCGCTTAATTTGAGGCCCTGCGGGCAAAAGGATAATAGAGGATATGTCTCAAGTTTAATGCACCCTCACTGCCATTGGCCGGGCGTGGCGTATTTCTGTTTTTACATATCCTCTTTACTGCCTGTTTACTTGGAGCGGCGGATGAAGAGGTCGTGCAGGGAGGAGAAGTCTTTCTTCAGCAGGATGCCAACGCCCTGGGTGGTGAGGGAGGTCTTGGTGAAGTAGCGGTCGTTGGTCTTGTTGTATGCCTTCAAGCTCACGGAACCTGTGCGGGTGAGGTGGTACTGCGCGTCGAAGTCTCCGATGAAATTGGAGGAGTTCACAGGATTGTCGCGGTAGCCGAAGTTGCCGTTGATGAGCAGTCGGTTATTGAGCAGTGAACCTTGCAGCATGCCCTCCACATCGAGGTCGCTCCAGCCAGTCGTGCCAGTGTTCAGGTTTGTGCCAAAACTCCAGTTAGAGTTGTTTATCATGTTGGAAAACATCTGGTTAAGCTGTCCGCTGAGAGTGCTGCTGAGCAGGGAATTCACGGCGGTGGAGCTTTGGCTCTGGCTTTCGTTGCTGTAATCGTAGGTGTAGAAGCGCCCTATGCCGAGCAGATAGATGACCTGCATGTTGCGCTCCTCGTCGGTGGAGATGAGCGAGCGGACCATCTGCTTCTCGTCCTCGTTGACGTTGAGCACGTCGAAGTCGAAGGTGACGTAGGGCTGCGAGGCCTTGCCGCTGATGTTCATGAGGCAATTGACACGAGCCGAGGTGTTGCTGAAAGTGGAGCGTGCCGAGATGTCGTTGAGAGAGACTCCCGAGACAGTGTGGGAAGCCTGTACGTTGAGGTCGGCGTTGAAGGGCTCACCGGTAAAGACGATAGTTCCGCCCTCTGTGAGAGAGAAGTTCTTGCGGATAACCTCCTGGAGTGAAAGGTCGTAGGTGCCTCGCTCTATGCGGTAGGTGCCGAAGAGCTGGAAGTCGCCCTTGTTGTAGTAGCGCGCCAGCATGTGACCGCTGCCGTTTACGCTTATCATGTCGCCGGAGCGGGAGTCCATGATGAGGTTCATTGTAGAGCGGTTGTCTATGTCGAGGTCGAAGTTTATGTGTATGTCGTTCTCTGGCAGAGGCTCGGCGGACTGCGTCACGGTTTCTGGCGACTGCTCCTGCTGGCGGCGGTCGACGTAGGTGACAAAAGCGTTTTGCGCCACATTGTCTGGCGTGGTGTAGTCGTAGGTGAGAGTGGTACCCTGCTGTGGCTGCACTTTGACATTGATGTTCACCTGCCCTGGACTGCCGCTGATGTTCACGTCGCCAGTGGCATAGACAGTTCCGCAGAAGGGCAGGTCATCGAAATCCTTGAAGTTGTATGCCAGGAGGTTTTCACCGCTGAGGCTGATGTCGTACTTGAGATTTGAGAAACTGGTGTGCTGGAGCTTGCCCTGCAACGTGGCGCGGTGTCCTGGCTTGCCTGGAGCTCCCTGCGGGTCGTATAACTGGGCGTTGGAAAAGAGAATGTTGCCGGGGCTGAGATTGACGGAGTCGCCATCCACATGGTAGCGTACGCCAAGATAGGGGATGCCCATGCTGCCCTCGTGCACGAGCAAGCCGCCCTCGATGTTAAGCTGCTTGAATGGCCCGAAGAGATGGGCTGTACCAGAGGCGTTACCTCGCATCTCGTCGAAGATGCCACCAGTGTATTTGTTGAGGAAGTAGGTGTTCAGATGGTCAGCCTGAATGGTGAGGTCGAGTCCGTGATAGGGGACATCCGTCTTGGGCGTGACATAGCCCTGAACGTAAGAGCGCGCCTCGGAGAGCGTGTCCTGGATAACAGCGTCGAGGAAAATGCTGTAGTCCCGTTGCCCCCAGTTGCCGTGTATGTCGAGATTGCCCAGCACACCACCATTGAGGGCGAAGCGCGGCACGTGGACGTAAGCGTCCATGTAGGGCTTGCCGAAGAGGCTGTGGAGGTATACATCGCCTGTTGCCTCTCCGCTTAGCTCGACGGCATGGAAGTTGACGAGAGTGAAGATGCTCTCCAGATTAACGCCCTCGAGCCGGGCATAGAGCGTGTCGGCGCTCTCACTGGATGCTCTTCCACAGACGGAGAGCATGTGCTCTCCAGAGCGGACCAGGAAGCTGTCGACAGAGAGCGTGCCGTCGTAAAAGGAGAGCGACCCTGGCGAGACGTGCCAAAGGCTGTCGGCAGCCACTATGTCGGAGGGCAGGATGTGCGCCTCGGTATAATACTTTCCGAGCTCGTCTTTCCAGAATCGCGACTCTATGTTAACTTCTCCACTGAGCGAGGGACGGCGGTTGTTGTCCCAATAAAATTTGGTGGTGAGCTGGTCGTTCTGTCCTGTAGCCTCGAAGCTGAAGTCGACGTAAGCCCCTTTCATTAGGCGCTTGAGCCTTACGGAGGAGAGTAAATAAGGGCGGTAGCTTTCAAGGCGCAGGCTCACGTCGCGAAGGTCCTCGCCCGAGTAACGGAGATGGGGAATGTCTGCCGTGAGGCTCAACGTGTAAGTTTCTGTGTCCATTGTTCCCTCCACAATAAGGGGGCTGTCGATGTCGATGTTCATGCCCAGGAGTTGCCTGAGAGGCTGCGTGTTGTACAGCTTAAGCGTGAAAGAGCAGTCTTCGGTCTGGTCGCTGCCCTGATAATGGGATGGAATGAGCGTTGGCACATGCCAGCTGAGCAGGTGCATGAAATTGGAGACGAGATTCTTAGGCGCGAACTCGCCAGCGAGCTGTGCCTCAAGGAAGGGGCTGATGACGGTGAACTGCTGCTCCGTGTCCTGATGGCGTGCGCTGACGTGTATGTCGCCAGGACGGTAAACGAGGTCGTTGGTGCTCATGGTGAAACCGTCAACATGCAGCGTTCCGTCGAGAGAGTCGCGCACATTGCCTCGGACATCTACCATGAGCGAGCCGGAAAAACGTGTGTCTGGGAAGCGCTCGGTGAGATGCAGGGCGTTGGGGGAGAAGTCCTCAACAAGGGCTTTGACAGCAAAGGCGTTTTGCGTGGGGTCTATCTTGGCTGTCCCATGCAGGGATATGTTGGTGTCGTGAAGCTGCAGCTCGCCCTCGTAGCTTAGACCTTTGTGTATGATGCCGTTTATCTGAGTGTTATGGTATGTGTAGTTGTTGAATTCAAGGCTTGCAATGTCGCCACTCACCTTCAGGTCTTCGCGCAAATGTCCGCTTGCCGTCACATCCATTGCCACCTCGCCAAGCTGCTCATTATCCAGAAAATGACCCAAATGCAGCCCTTCGGTGGAAAGCTCTGCTTCGATTTTTCCTCCGTCGTCCACCACCGCATGCAACCTGGCATCACCATAGGCGGTTGAGAAATCCATTTCGGCTGCTGCTGCCTGTTTCCCCAATCTGAGGGAGCCTTGTAACTCTATGTCGCCCAACTTCTCGAGAACAGGAGCGCCAAAGCTCTCGGCAAGAGGCTGGAGACTGACAGAGGAAGGGGAGAAAGTGGTCTCGCACATCGTATTGGAGAGTCCGCCCGAGAGACCGAAAAGATAGGCTTGCAGCTCGACATTGGCACTTAGCATGGTGTCGTTTACCTTTAGCCGGGATACGTGTATGTTGTCGAATGGTCCTTCGGCTTGCAGTGTGAAGCTTACCTCGTCCTGAAACTGCTCCAGCGCTGGGGATAGAGGAATGAAATCCTGTGTCTCGAGCTCGCCCTGAGCATCAATATTTATATTGCCCTCGCGCTTCGTGGGAAAGTCGTAGTCGCACGAGAGAGCGGGAACGGAGAGAGTGGAGTGGGGCAGAGTGAGGTTGAAATCCTTGAGCGTCAGGCCCTGCCTGCCAGCGGTGAGGAAGAGAGTGAGGCTCTTCACGGCGAGGCCCGACTCACGCTCGGAAACGGAGAAGCGGCGAAGCTCCACGTTAAGGGAATCGTTTGTGAGGGCGTTCAGTTCCGCTGTCACGCTCAGGTTCTGCAGCGAGATGTGCCCAATGTTCAGCTGCCCTGGCGTGGGCTCACGCCAGCGCTGGTCCCACGTGATGCTGGTGCGGCGGATAAGTATTTGCCCGATGCGCAAGTTGAGATTAGTGGCGCTGGTGGTATCTTGGCTGGAAAAAGCATCAACCACGAACCAAAAATTAGGTTTGCTTTCAGGTGTCTGCTGATAGAGCTGCGCTCTCATTCCGAATAGCTGCACACTGCCGAGACTAATGCGCCCCTCAAGAAATTCCCACAACTTAATCTTGCCACCCAAGCGGCTCACCTGAAGCATGGGAGCTCCTTGCTGGTCGGAGAGCGACACGTCGTCGATAATCACTCGGCCGTTGAAGCCAAGCTGGACGCGTCCCACAGAGGCGGCCGCGCCTAACTGGGAAGAGAGCGCCTCGCCGACCTTGCCAGCCAGCCAGGTTTGCGCGAAAGGTATGTTTATAGCCAATGACAGAAGTAGGTAGAAGGCAATGAAGATGCCTACAGTCCAGCGTAGAATGTGTTTCAACTTTTGCATTGTCTGACACCTAAAGGCAGGCTGAACTTGGCACTCCAGCGCTACCAACACGCAAAATTATGATAAATAATTGGGATTTGTTGCCTGTTTTTGTGTATTTTGGTTAACTTTGCAATAATTTATGATAAACTATATCAATTAATTCCAGTATAATGGCAAAAGTAATCAAATTGCTTAAAGGCCTTAACATCAACCTGAAAGGAAAAGCTGCCGCGGAGATTACGCCCGTGCCTCACCAGAGTGGAGAGTTCGCTCTCGTTCCCGATGATTTCACGGGCCTAAAGCCGAAGGTGGTGGTCCGTGAAGGTGATGCCGTGAAGGTGGGTGATGCATTGTTTGTAGACAAGTCGCATCCCGAAGTGGCATTTGTTTCTCCCGTCAGCGGCACCGTCTCCAAGGTGGAGCGCGGTGACAGGCGTAAGTTGCTTAGCGTGAGGGTGACAGCTGATGGCAAGCAGGAAGCCCGCGAGTTTAAGACGAACACCGGTGACGTGAAAGCCCTCTTGTTGGAGAGTGGTCTGTTCGGATTCTTCCGCAGCCGCCCCTACGACGTTACAGCCAATCCCGAAGACAAGCCAAAGGCCATCTTCGTGAGTGCGTTTAACAGCATGTGTCTGGCTCAGGACTTTGAGGTGGCGCTGAAAGGCCACGAGAAAGAGTTTCAGGCAGGCATTTCCGCTTTGGCAAAGATTGCCAAGGTGCATTTGGGAGTCTCGAGCGAACAGAGCAACAGCGCCTTGCTTACGGCTAAGGACTGCGAGGTGACCATCTTCCAGGGTCCCGCCCCCGCAGGCAACGTGGGAGTGCAAATCAACCACGTGGACCCCATAAACAAGGGAGAGGTGGTTTGGACCATGGGAGCCGAGGAGGTTATCTTTGTGGGTCGTCTCATGCTTACGGGCAAGGTGGACCTGACACGTACCATAGCCCTTGCCGGCAGCCAGGTGAAGAAGCCGCAATACTACCAGATGCTGGTGGGACAGCAACTTTCCTCCCTGCTTGAGGGCAAGATTGACACCACACAGAGCGTGCGCATAATCAACGGCAACGTGATGACTGGCATTAAGACCTCGGCAGAGGGCTTTCTGGCGGCGCATGCCACGGAGGTGAACGTGATACCCGAAGGCGACAAGGCAGACGAGTTCTTAGGCTGGATTATGCCGAGAGTAAGCACTTTCAGTACCCACCGCAGCTACCTGAGCTGGCTGATGGGGAAGAAGAAGGAATACACTCTCGACGCACGCGTGAAAGGCGGTGAGCGCCACATGATTATGAGCGGAGAGTACGACAAAGTGTTCCCGATGGACATTTATGCCGGTTATCTTATAAAGGCCATCATCACGGGCGACATAGACCGCCAGGAGGCTCTTGGCATTTACGAGGTGGCGCCCGAGGACTTCGCCCTGGCAGAGTTTGTCGACAGCTCGAAGCTGGAGCTGCAGCGCATAGTACGCGAGGGACTGGACATACTGCGTAAGGAGAACGCTTAAAGCATAATGAATTCTTAAAATACAGATTCAATGAAAGCATTAAGAAAATTTTTCGATAACATGAAGCCTTACGTGGAGAGGGGGGGTAAATACCATGCCTTCCGCTCGCTGGTGGACGGTTTTGAGACGTTCGCCTTCGTGCCCAACACGACATCACGCGCAGGCTCTGTGAACATTCATGATGCCATAGACAGCAAGCGTATCATGAGCTTCGTTGTCATTTCCCTTCTTCCGGCTTTGCTGTTCGGTATGTACAACATTGGCTATCAGAACGCTTTGGCGGCTGGTGCGCTTGAGAGCGCCACGTTCTGGGGAATGTTTTTCTATGGCTTGCTGGCGCTTCTGCCAAAGATAATAGTGAGCTACGTTGTGGGTCTGGGCATAGAGTTCATAGTCGCCCAGTGGAAAGGGGAGGAGATACAAGAAGGGTTCCTGGTATCTGGTATCATTATTCCAATGATAGTCCCCATCACTTGTCCGCTTTGGATGCTTGCCATCGCAGTTGCCTTCAGCGTGATTTTGGCGAAGGAGATATTCGGAGGAACTGGGATGAACATTTTCAACCCGGCCCTGATAACACGTGCCTTCCTCTTCTTCTCTTACCCCAGCCACATGACTGGCGACTACTCCGTGTGGGTGGAGAGCCATCCCATCTGCGGCTTGGGCTTCAATGCTGGTCCCGACGCCCTCTCTGCCGCTACGCCGCTTGGCGAGGCTGCCACGTCCACTTTTCAGGGCTTCGAGTGCGACACTATCTGGAATGCCGTTACTGGTCTTATTCCTGGCTCCGTAGGTGAGACAAGCGTGATAGCTATTGCCATTGGCGCTGTCATACTGCTTTGGACTGGCGTGGCATCGTGGAAGACCATGTTGAGCGTCTTCGTGGGAGGCGCGCTCACAGGACTGCTAATGCAAGCGCTCGGTCTCACGCACATACAGTGGTACGAGCAGTTTGTCCTGGGCGGCTTTGCCTTTGGCGCTGTGTTCATGGCTACCGACCCTGTAACAAGCTGCCGCACAGAATGCGGAAAATACATCTATGGTCTCTTGATTGGTTTCATCGCGGTGCTCGTGAGAGTTTTGAACCCAGGCTTCCCAGAGGGAATGATGCTGGCTATCTTGCTGCTCAACCTGTTCTCGTCGCTTATTGACTATTGCGTGGTTCAGAGCAATATCTCGAAGCGCATGAAACGTGCAACAAAATAAAGTGAAGGAGGAAAAGAAATGAAATTGAACACCAATAGTAATGTTTACACTGTAGTGTATGCGGCCATTCTCGTGATTGTCGTGGCGTTTTTGCTGGCTTTCGTCTCCTCCGCGCTTAAGGACACGCAGGAAGCCAACGTCGAGAACGACACGAAAGGGCAGATACTCACTGCTTTGAGAATAGACAAGAGTCAGGTGAACGTTGAGCAGACGTTCCAGGCTAACGTGAAGGACATGCTTTTCCAGGACGGACAGCTTGTCCCCTATGAGGGCAAGTTCCTGACCGCCTACGGCACAGAGATAAAGAATGGCAATCTGCACGTGTTTGTGGCATCCACAGATGACGGCACTAAGTATGTGATTCCTGTCACGGGGCATGGTCTCTGGGGCGGTCTCTGGGGTTATATAGCACTTAATGAGGATTTGGCGACGGTGTATGGCGCGTATTTCTATCATGAGAGCGAGACGGCAGGTCTGGGAGCCAGAATAGGCGAGGCTGATTTCCGCGACCGCTTCCGCGACAAGCAAGTGTTTGCCGAGGGGGCGGGCGACATAGCACTCACCGTTGTGAAGGCAGGGTCTGTGAAGAACGAGGCGAACGAGGTGGACGGAGTGACTGGAGCGACGCTGACAAGTAAAGGTGTGGCAGCCATGGTTTCCGACGGCCTCGCGGTATATAAGAGTTTCATTGAGACTGCCAGTGGTTCATGCCAGGCGGAGGCTGCCCCCTGCGGACAGGAGGATGCCGAGTGCCAAGCCGACACTCTCGAAGTTGAACAGTAAATATAAAGAGGAGAAAAGAAGATGAGTAAAATGTTTTCCGAAGAGAATAAAGCTGCGTTCCGCAACCCTCTCAATCTGAATAACCCAATTGCCGTGCAGGTGTTGGGCATCTGCTCCGCCCTGGCGGTCACCAGCCAGCTGAAGCCCGCCATAGTTATGGGCTTGAGCGTGACGGTGATCACGGCGTTTTCCAATGTGATAATTTCCCTGTTGCGCAAGACAATCCCCAATCGCATCCGCATTATTGTTCAGCTGGTGGTTGTGGCGGCTCTTGTGACTATCGTGAGCCAGCTGCTGAAGGCATACGTATATGATGTGAGTGTTCAACTTAGTGTGTATGTGGGTCTTATCATTACCAACTGCATTCTGATGGGGCGTCTCGAAGCTTTTGCCATGCAAAACGGACCTTGGTCCTCGTTCCTCGACGGCATCGGCAACGGACTTGGCTATGCCATAATTCTTGTGATTGTGGGCTTCATACGCGAGCTCTTCGGTTTAGGCACATTGTTTGGCTTCAATGTCATTCCGCAGGCGCTAACCAAAGCTGGCTACTGCAACAACGGCATGATGCTAATGCCAGCTATGAGCTTGATAATTGTTGGTTGTGTCATTTGGGCTCACCGCTCAATAAATAAGGAGGAGAAGAAATAGTATGGAACACATAATTAGCCTTTTTGTCCGCTCCATTTTTGTGGACAATATGATATTTGCTTTCTTCTTGGGTATGTGCTCTTATCTGGCAGTGTCCAAGACAGTGAAGACGGCTTTAGGCTTGGGCGTGGCGGTCACGTTTGTGCTTCTGGTCACTGTGCCTGTCGACTATGCCCTGCAAACCTACGTGCTGGGACCCGACGCGATAGTAGCTGGGGTAGACCTCACATTCCTGGCGTTCATTCTCTTCATTGCCGTGATTGCGGGTATAGTGCAGCTGGTAGAAATGGTGGTCGAGCGTTTTAGTCCTACCCTCTATGCTTCTTTGGGCATTTTCCTGCCCCTGATAGCTGTTAACTGTGCCATCATGGGTGCCTCTCTCTTTATGCAGCAGCGCGTAACCATGGAGCCGACGAACGCCCAGTTCATAGGCGGCTTCGGCGATGCCATAGCTTACGCCCTTGGCAGCGGCATAGGCTGGCTGCTGGCAATAGTGGGTCTGGCAGCCATCCGCGAGAAAATGGCATATACCGACGTGCCAAAGCCTCTGCAGGGACTCGGCATCACGTTTATCACCGTGGGTCTGATGGCATTGGCGTTTATGTGTTTCTCTGGTT
>JAJPYT010000081.1 GCA_021204845.1 Prevotellaceae bacterium
TACCTTTACATGTGCGCCAAGGAAGATTTCTCCGGCACCCACAACTTCGCCGCCACCTACCCCGAGCACCTTCGCAATGCCCGCCTCTACCAGAAGGCTCTTAACGCGAGGGGGATAAAATAAGGGCAGAGATAAAGTCCATACATAATAGAACTTTCCCGAACGTTCGGGGGCGTGTCAAAAAGGGAAATCTACTTGAGATATGTGACGAGTCTCTCACCGTTCCTGTGGAGGGGTGTCTTCGCCACGGACCACGGGCAGGTGCCAGTGGTAGCGGACGGCAAGGGTGCGGATGGCGATTACCGTGAAAATGGAGAAGAGGGCGCTCACGTCGGCCGACACTCCGGCGCGGTGGCAGAGGGCGTAGAGAACTCCCCCCGCGGCGCACGCCATGGCGTAAATCTCTTTGCGGAAAATGAGGGGGACCTCGTTTATAAGCACGTCGCGGATTATCCCCCCCGCGGCTCCGGTGATGCAGCCCATTGTGACGGCTATCCAGCTGGGGAGCCCCATGCCGTAGGCTTTCTCTATGCCTATAACGTTGAAAAGGGCAAGCCCGATGGTGTCGAAGAGAAACCAGGCGTGGTCCTGACGGACCAGATATTTGCGGAAGACCATGACCCACACGACGGCGAAGGCGCAGCAGATGAAATAGATGGAGTTGGTGGTCCAGAAGGGTTGCAGACCGAGCATGAGGTCGCGGATGGTGCCGCCGCCGATAGCGGTGGCGAGACCCACAATCCATGCTCCGAAGATATCGAAGTGTTTCGCGGAGGCTAAACGGATGCCGGAAAGGGCAAAGGCGAATGTGCCAAGAAACTCTATCACCACGAACGAGGCTGGCATGCGCATTACCTCTTCCGCGTCGCCCAAAAGGCGAATAAGGTCGGTCCAAGCGGTTATCATATTTCCAAAGTATATTAGGGGGTTAATTGCTGTTTATGGCTGAGTAATTCACAAGCCTGTCGTAGCGCCCTCCAAGGGGGCGGTAATAGATGTATATGGAATATTCGTTCTCCGTCTGGCAGAAGTCGCCGTCGGTGAGGGCTGTGGAGCCGAGGGCCTCTCCCGTGGAGGAGGTGGAGAGCTGGCGATACTGATAGTTGTAATATCCTTGCTTGAGATATGCGGAGCCTTCGTATTCCCTTAGCTCCTCGTTCCAGCTCATGAGGCACTGTGGGTCCCATGTGCCGTTGGTCCATGCGCCGCAGACGTAGATGTCGCCTCCCGGCAAGGGCTCTCCAGTTTGCAGGATGAAGTGGACCCAAGCATATTCCGAGGTCAGCTCCTCGTCGTCGTACTCGGCGTTGCGGAGAATGAAGCCGCCGTTGGCGTCCTGGTCGTAGACGTAATTGCGCCCTGGGCGGTCGGGGAAAACGGTGAAATGGTAAAAAGGCTCGTACCAGCGGAGATTGTCGATATTGAGGTTGGGGCGGTGCATGTCTATAGTCTCGAACTTATGGAACTCGTTGCCGGCAGGGAAAATCAGCTCTTTTCGGTGAGTGAACTCTATACCATTGGCTTTCACTATGTTAGGCTGGAGGTCGCGCACCGCGTTATCGTCCCGGCGGTTTTGCTTAACTATGGTGTGGAGCTGGCGCAGCGGGTCGGTGACGGAGAGTGAGCCGTAGGAGACGGCGTATGTGAGTTGCTGATGGTTGGCGTTAAAATCAATATCTGTGTTAGTGGATACCTGGACTGAGACGCTCATGCCCGTCTCCACCACGCAGAACTCTGCCCTTAGTAGCGGAGCGGCGTCGCGCGAGGCTTCCAGCTCCTGCTCGTCGAAAATCTCCAGCCGGTAGTTGCCCGAGAGCAGGAATTGTATGTCGGGGCTTGGGAAGAGAAGGCGGTAGTGGGTGTAAAGTTGTGTGGTGTTGAAGCTGATGTCGTAGTCGTCGAGCGGCTGAAGGTTCACTCCCTTGAAATAGTCGCTCTCGAAGAGGCTCTCGCCCTCGTCGTTCCAGTCGAAACCCACATGGCGGAAGAGATAGAGAAGGCGGTGATAATTATGCCCCATCTCGTCGAAATTCAGCTCAATCTGTTTGTGGCTGCCAAGCCTGATTACTGGAGGCAGGAGCGGGTCGCCGTCGGTGATGAGCTGTAGGGAGCGTATGCGCGAGGGGTCGGTGACGAAGTTCTGCTGCGGATAGGCGGCGCGGCAGCAGAGCGAGAGAATGAGGATGATAATATAGCTTATTTTTCTGGCTGGCATATAATGCGTATTACTCTGATTCCTAATTGCGAGGGATGTTTCCCCATGTATGTGTGGAGCGTCATTGGCTCGAGAACTACCTTTCGGTGTATCTGGCTGGCATTTAGTAGGTGCAGCTTTCCGTCGCTGTCCCACACGGCAAGACCCAAGTGGCTGATGTCGAGCCCGTCTTTGCTGGTCACTATGGCAAGAATGTCGCCGTCGTGCACCGCGCCAAGGTCTCCCGACTGGTCTCCCTGGAGCCGCTCACGCGGTATATAGCGGACGGAAACACCGCTGCTCTCCTGCTCATACTGCCTTATGAGCCCTTGGGCGGAGGGGTCCCCGGCAAGCATGGGGTAGGCGGAGGGGTGGTCGCTCATGTAGTGCAGATTTATCTCCCTCGTGGCGCTGAACAGAGATGCTGGGGAACTTATCTCTCTGGCTATGCCCAACTTCTGGTTGCTGCTTATCCATTGGCTGAAATAATGGTTGCGGCTGGCATAGCCAGAGAGGATGCCCTGGCGGTAACGGATGCGGAGGAGATTTTGGCAAAAGTCCTCATATAGCGTGCTGCCCTGCCAGGTAGTGAGCGTGAGAGCCACGCAAACCTCCACAAAGGTGGTGCAGTCAAGCTCATGGAGATTCACCACGAGCTGTTCCTCCTTGTTAACCTCCAGCGTGTGGGCTACGTAGGGAACTCCCTCCAACTCCCTGGCATAGAAGAGCATGAGATTTGTCTCACGGGATTGCGCCGCTCCTTCGCAGAGCAACTGTGCCACACGTAGGCTGTCGCCCGCCCACAGCATGGCAGGCAGGAAAGCGAGAAACAGGAGTGAGCGGCGCAGCCTCATGGTAATGAAATTCATTTACTTGTGAATATTGACGTGTCTCCCAAAGCCTGCGACTGCTCCACCCAACGGATTTCCTTTATCACTTTTGTCTGTCGCCTGAGCATGTAGCTGGAAGGGTGGGAGGAGTCGCGCCTTAGCGGATTGGGCAGAGAGATGGCGATAAGGGCGCAATGGGGAATGGACAAGTCAGTCGCTTGGCAGCCGAAGTGTTGCCCCGCCACGGCTTCCGCGCCATAGATGCCGTCGCCCATTTCTATGCTGTTGAGGTAGACTTCCATGATTCTGGCTTTGCCCCAGATGAGTTCTATGAGGACGGTGAAATATGCCTCGAAACCCTTCCTGACCCACGAGGCGGAGGGCCAGAGAAACACGTTCTTTGCCGTTTGCTGCGATATGGTGCTTGCCCCTCTCTGGCGCTTGCCTTGCTTCTTCTCCGTCACAGCCCTGGATATCTCTTTGAGGTCGAAACCGCTGTGTTGCAGGAAGTTGGCATCTTCCGTACACATCACAGCAACTGGCAGGTGAGGTGAAATCTCAGCCAGCGGCACCCAATGGTGGCTGAGGTGTATCTGCCTGCCCTGCGAGACCTGCTGGAAACAGCGTATTATCATGAGTGGAGTGACATATACGGGACACCAGCGGAGAAGCACAACGGCAAAGACAGTGGACCCGAAAAACAAGACCACAAGCCACTGCAGGGCTCGGCGCAACTTCCTGGTAAAACTCACGTCTCTATCGCTTAGCGAGGCTAAAGTTACATCTTTTTTCCCGTTTGGCGGTGTGAATACGGTGATTTTTCTTACCTTTGTATCAATATAAATATAGCAAGCGAAAACAATATTATATGGCTAAGGAACTGGAATTTCTCACGAAGAGAAGTGAAGATTACTCGAAGTGGTACAACGAGTTGGTGGTAAAGGCGGATTTGGCGGAGCAGTCGGATGTGCGCGGTTGCATGGTGATAAAGCCCTACGGCTATGCGATTTGGGAGAAAATGCAGCGGACACTGGACGATATGTTCAAGGAGACGGGGGTGCAGAACGCCTATTTCCCCTTGCTTATTCCCAAGAGCTTTCTCAGCCGCGAGGCGGAGCATGTGGAAGGTTTCGCGAAAGAATGCGCCGTGGTGACCCACTATAGGCTGAAGACGAACGAGACGCACGACGGAGTGGTGGTCGACCCTGAGGCGCGGCTGGAGGAAGAGCTGATTATACGCCCCACGAGCGAGACCATAATATGGAACACGCTCAGAAACTGGATACACTCTTACCGCGACCTGCCCCTGCTGGTGAACCAGTGGTGTAACGTCATGAGATGGGAAATGCGCACGCGCCTGTTCCTGCGCACGAGCGAGTTCCTCTGGCAAGAGGGGCACACGGCACACGCCACGAGGGAAGAGGCGGAGGAGAGAGCCAAAATGATGCTGAAGATTTACGCCGACTTTGCCGAGGGCTGCATGGCAATGCCGGTGGTGCAAGGCGTGAAGAGCGAGACGGAGCGTTTCGCGGGGGCGCTTGACACTTACACCATAGAGGCGATGATGCAGGACGGAAAAGCTTTGCAAAGCGGCACGAGCCACTTCTTGGGCCAGAACTTCGGCAAGGCCTTCGACGTGCAGTTCCTCAACAAGGAGAACAAGCCCGACTTCGCCTGGGCTACCAGTTGGGGCGTGAGCACACGGCTGATGGGGGCGCTGGTAATGAGCCACTCCGACGACAACGGGCTTGTCTTGCCTCCTGCCTTGGCTCCCTTGCAGGTAGTAATAATTCCTGTGGGAAAGCCCGCGAATATGCCCGTTCTCAACGAGAAAGCTGAGGCTGTCGTGGCTTCGCTGAAAGCCTTAGGCATAAGCGTGAGGTACGACAATGCCGAGAACAAGCGTGCCGGCTTCAAGTTCGCCGATTACGAGCTGAGAGGCGTGCCAGTGCGTCTCGTCCTGGGCATGAGAGACTTGGAGCAGGGGCTTGTGGAGGTCATGCGCCGCGACACGCTGGAGAAGATGAGCGTAAGCCTCGAGGGAATAGAGACTTACGTGAAAGACTTGCTTGCCGACATGCAGAAAAACATATTCACGAAAGCGAAGGCTCACCTTGACGCTCATGTCTACGAGTGCGACAATTACGAAGAATTCAAACAAAGAGTGAAAGACGGCGGCTTCTTCCTCTGCCACTGGGACGGCACGAGGGAGACGGAGGCCCGGATAAAGGAGGAGACACAGGCAACCATCAGGTGTGTACCCTTCGGTGTGGAGCAGACACCAGGGACTGACATGGTCTCGGGCAAGCCTGCGACCTGCCGTGTGCTCGTAGCGAGAAGTTACTGATTCTCATCACTTTCTCACCCATGAGGCGGCATCGTTGGCTCTGGATTCCCTCCCTGTTCGCGGCAGGGGAGATACCCGTTACGATAATCACGTACGTGGCACTGCTTATGTTTCTGCAGATGGGTGCTTCGCCAGCTGTGGCTGCGGCTTGCTGTGGTTGCCTTTTCATCCCCTGGACGCTTAAGGACCAGTTCAGCGAAAGACTTAAAAAAACGGGTCACTTTAGGCGGCAGATACAGCTGGCGGAATTGGCTATGGTGCTGGTGTTGATGGGTTTGGCGCTCTCGTTCACTCACTGCGGATTCAAGTTTTGGCGGCTTTTTGCCTGTCTGCTGGCGCTGTCCGTGGTCACCGCTTGGCACGAGCTGGTCTCCCGCTTCTATTACGATTGCGTGCTGCACGCCAGGGAGCGGCATTTGTGGAACGGTGTGGCAATGTTCTTTTCCCAGACAGCGGTAGTGTTCACTTACGGGCTGGTAATCATGATAGTAGGTGCGTTGCAGGTGGTCTGTCGCAGCATTTCTGTCGCTTGGGCGCAGGGGTGCTACGTTGTGGCTGGTGTGTTTCTGCTCTTCACGGTCTATCATATATTCTCCCTGGAGCGCCCGAATCTGGATGGCGACATGGCGGCTGTGGTTACTGACCGCGGACTGCCTGGGGCTCATAGAAAGTTGGCAATCTCTTGTCTGGTCCTCCTGATGCTGCCGCAGAGCCTCATGTTCTTTTCAAGAGTGGTCTTCCTCCTCACTCCGCTTTCCAAGGGCGGGCTTGGCTGCACAATTCAGGACATTGCCTTCGCCCAGGGCGCTGTGGGGGTGATAGGTTTTTCCGTCGGACTGGTGCTTGGCAGGCATTTGCTTAAGGCTTTCCCTGTCGCCAAGGTCTTTTGGCCGCTTGCCGTGGCTTTGGGGCTCAGTCCATGCGTTTATGCCCTCATGGTCGTCTGTCCGCCCCCCTCGCTCGCCGCGCTTTGTGTGGCTACGTTCAGCGCGCAGTTCCTTTTCGGGCTTGGCATTCCCGTTTGTGACGTTTTTCTCGTGTACGTCAGCGGGGAGCGCTACCAGAGAACCATCAATTATATTTATATTCCCATGCTCGCTGGTGCCATGTTCCTCCCTTTGGCTCTGAGCGGCTGGCTGGTCTCGTGGCTCGGTTTCGGGCTTTTCTTCGCCATAGACGCTCTGCTGGCTCCCTTCTCGTGGCTTGTCATGTATTTCTCCAAAGTGCGTTACAAGATGCGGGGAGAGGCAGATAACTCACTGAAGGTCAACTCTTAAGGCAATGTCGGCAGGGAGTGTTAGGGGCAAGAAGGCGTTCGCGTGGGTTCCCTCGCTTTATTTGGCGGAGGCGCTCCCGTTTTCCGCTGTAATGCTTATTTCGGTGGTGATGTTCAAGGATTTCGGTCTCTCTGACGCGCAAATCACTGTCTACACGAGCTGGATGGGGCTGCCTTGGGTAATAAAGCCCGTGTGGAGCACCATAGTGGATAATCTCAAGACAAAGCGCTGGTGGATAGTGAGCATGCAGTTTCTCCTGGGCGTTTGCCTGGCTATGGTGGCGTTTGCCATTCCCACCCGCTTCTGGTTGCAGGCCACGCTGGCGCTTTTCATGCTGGTGGCTTTTGCCAGCGCCACTCACGACATATCAGCCGACGGCTTTTATATCATCGGCTTAGGCGCCCGTGACCAGGAACTTTACGTGGGGGTGCGCAACACTTTCTACCGCGTCGGCATGGTTCTCGGGCAGGGAGGGCTTGTCATGCTGCAAGGTCTTTTGCTGAAGAGCGGGCTCCTGGGCGGCAGTCTGGCATGGGCAGCGGTTTTCGCGGTGATAGCCGTAGTCATGTTGCTGCTCGGGCTCTACCACGGCAAGGCTTTGCCAAATGTGGAGAGGCAGGTGCACGGGAGGTTCGACTGCGCGGTGCAGGTTCGTGAGTTTCTGGGCACTTTGGCGCTTCTTTGCAGGAAACCTCACGTCGTCACCGCCGCATGCTTCATTCTCCTTTTCCGCTTGCCCGAGGGCTTGCTTGTGAAGGTGGTCCCCTTGTTTCTCACCCGTTCTGCCGCGGATGGCGGATTGGCTCTGAGCAACGTCGACTTCGGACTTATTTACGGCACCATCAGCGTCATAGGCTTGCTCGTGGGCGGCATTCTGGGTGGCCTGCTCGTTTCGCGCTACAGCCTGCGCCGCTGCCTTTGGCCGCTTGTCCTGTGCATCACCTTGCCCGACTTGGTCTATGTCTATTTGAGCTTCAATCCCCTGCATTCGCTTTGGTTCATTGGCACTTGTGTCTGCCTCGAGCAGATGGGCTACGGACTTGGCTTTGCCGCCTACACACTCTTCCTGGTCTCCTTCTCCCGTGGCGAGCGCAGCACTGCTGTCTTCTCCATCTGCACGGCTGGGCAATATCTCGGAGGCGTGATGTTGCCGGGCATGCTCTCTGGCCTTATTTCGGGCAGTCTGGGCTATAGGATGTTTTTCGTGGTGGTGGCTCTGTGCTGCCTGGTGACTTTTGCCGTCACCGCCCTTGTGCATATTGAGGAAAAAGATTAACTTTGTGGAATAATTTACTCGAACGATGATGAGCGATAACGAAAGGAACGACCGTAAGGATAAAGACATGCGGTGGGAGTTGCTGGGCAGCGAATACCTGTTCCGCGAGCCTTGGCTTACTGCCAGGCGTGACCATGTGAGGCTGCCCAGCGGAGCTGAGGTGAAGAGCTACTACGTGCTGGAATACCCCGACTTTTGCAACATCGTGGCCCTTACCAAGGAGGGGAAAATGATTATGGAAAGGCAGTACCGCCATGCGCAGAGACTGACAGCCTACGAGATACCGGCAGGTTGTGTGGAGAAGGGAGAGACCCCCTTGCAGGCGGCGCGGCGCGAACTCCTGGAAGAGACCGGCTACGTGGGCGGAGAGTGGAAGCAGCTGACGGTCACAAGCCCCAACGCTTCGGCTTGCACGAACAGCAATTATTCTTTTCTTGCCGTCGGTGTGGAGTTTTCTGGCGCAAGGCACTTGGAGACAACGGAAGATATCGAGGTGCATCTGATGAGCGAGCAGGAGGTTTTCGACATGCTCTGCCGCGACGAGATTCATCAGGCTATGATGGTCTCTGCCCTGTGGAAGTATTTTGCCGTTGAGCGCAATCTTTGCAAACGCCCTTGACCAGGCAGTTTACCGCCTCAGCCCTGTAGCCCTCAGGCAGCGCCACCTCCGGCACGGGGGTCTCCGTCAGGCAAAAGGTGCGGTGGCAGCGCGTGCAAAAGAAGTGCACATGCTCGTCGTTGTCGCTATCATGCCCCTCTTTGCTGCGGCAAAGCTCAAAAAGCATTATCCCCTCGCTGCCCTCTATCGCGTGCACCAGGTCGCGCTGGCGGAAGAGGCTCAGCGTCCGTGACAGGTTCGACTTGTCTATTGTCTCTATCGTCTCCTCCAGTTCCCTAAGCGACAGGGGGCTGCGCTTCTGTGCCAACGTCTTGACAATCACTATCCTGTTGCCCGTCGGGCGTATGCCGTGCGCTTCCAGCAGGTCGGCGTATTCTTCATTCATCAGATCCATGGTCGGTATGTTTTGCGCCTGCAAACTTACACAAAATTCCGTCATTCCAGCGCTTTTAGGCGATAAATATCTGTCTTGGTGTCCCATGCGGTATTCGCCCGTATGGCGGATAATGTGAAAATCCGCCCAGCGAAAACGGCGGATAATGTGAAAATCCGCCCTGCAAAAACGGCGGATAATGTGAAAATCCACCCAGAAAAGAACGACCCAACCTCTACAGCCCCAGCGGCAAAAAGGGTGTGTCAAAATGAGATACATAGAGTTTCGTTGCGCGGTCCGAGTGGCGGAGCCACTCAACAGGGGTAACCGGGGGGCTTTAGACCCTCGGTTAAGGCACGCAGTGCCGATGAGTGCCGGAGGTACTCTGGCATTCCTGCCATTCGGGCAGCCGCATGGTAAATTTCTGGGCGTTCCCCGGAAAAAACTCTCCC
>JAJPYT010000063.1 GCA_021204845.1 Prevotellaceae bacterium
GGGTTATGCCTTTTATCGAATCGTGATCGCTGACGTAAGAGCTCCACGTGACGGCAGGTTCATCGAGAGAATTGGAACGTACAACCCCAACACTCACCCCTCAACAGTGGATTTGAACTTCGAGCGTGCCTTGTATTGGGTGGAAGTTGGCGCGCAGCCCACTGACACTGTCCGCAGCATTCTCTCCCACGAGGGCGTTTACTTGATGAAGCACCTAAAGGGCGGCGTGAAGAAGGGCGCGTTCGATGAGGCTTCCGCACAGCTCAAATTCAACGCCTGGAAGGCTGACAAGCAGAAGGGTCTTGCAGCCGCACAGGCAAAGGAAGCTGCAGAGAAGAAAGCCGTAGCAGACGCGGCACTGGCAGCGGAGAAGAAGATTAACGAGGCAATAGCAAAGAAGGTGGCTGAGAAGAAAGCCGCCGAGGCTGCCGCCAAGGCAGCTGCCGAAGCTGCGGCACTGGCTGAAACCACAGAAGCCCCAGCAGCGGAAACCACAGAAACTCCAGCCGAAGCCTGAAGTAAATAGCGTCAAAGATACACGAAAAGAAGAAGACCTATAACCATCGAGGTTGTAGGTCTTCTTCTTTATTGTTATCCGCTGGCGTAGATTACTTCTTGCCCCAGAAGTCTTCCTCAGCCTTCTGCTGCGCTATGTAAGCGTCGTAAGCGGCCTGTGCCTTCGCATTGGCGGCAGCATTGGCCTGCACGCTCTTAATCTTGTCGCTCAGACGTGTTGCGGCACCACTGACCGTGATGTCTGCCTCAGCCGCGTCAGTGCAGCAGGCAAGAGCCTCTGAATACTGACCAAGGGCTGTGTAGACGGCAGCCTTCTTCATGTAAGCCTGCCCTGCGAGGTCGCTGTCATACTCCGTTGCCCTGTCCAGATAAACCTGCGCACCAGTATATTGCTTGCCGTTGATAAGGCTACTTGCTATGTTCATGCAAATGCGCCCGCGTGTCTTGTCGGTCTGGCAAAGCTCAAGAGCCTTGTTATAATAGGTGAGCATCTCGTCCATCTGCCCCTCTTTTTTGCTGTACTGCGCCATACCGATGGCACTCTCGTAAGTCGGCTCTATGTCGTAGGCATACTTGGCCGCCGTGTAATAAACGTCCGTGTCGTCACACTCGTTGTTTGACAGCACGTTCATGGCACTGCGCAGGTAGTTCAGGTTTGTCTTGTTCTCCTCCACTTTCGGGGTGTACATGGCTATCAGCTGTTCGCGATTGGCAGCGCCAGACTCAGCGAACACCTGCTCTATAACAGCCAACGGGCGGTCATACTCGTCCACAATCTGCTGCGCCTTGTCGCGGTCAGTCTCTTCCTTGGCCAGCTGCAACATCTTGTCGCAGACCTCCCTTGAGGAGAGATAGTCGTTCAGGAACTGCTCACGGAAGTAGTCGTTGTCCACCTTGTAAAGCTCGTAACTTTCAGAGAAGAAGTACTGTATATAGGCTCCCTTCACCTCACGTCCGCCTTCCTCGTTAATCTTGGCTATGCCCTTGGCGTACATGTCGTAGATGGTATTGTGAGTGTAATCATCCCCTGCGATTCCATATCCGTAGATGTGATAATAGTTAGCCTTCGCTATCAGCACATCGCCCTCGGTGGCACGTCCACGCTTTCCTTCCGCAACTGTGGCATTCAGATATTTAAGGTATTTCAGTCGGGTGTCGAAGAGGTCCATCAGCTCGGCAAAGTACTCTTTCTGCTTCGTCACGTCAGTCTCCGCCTTTATCAGGTTACCCAGCATCACGGCACCGCGGGCATAAATGCTCACCGTGGCTATCGGGGCGTTGGTGATGAGCCACTTCCAGTTCTCACGCATATCTGCCCAGTTCTCTCCATTGTAGTGCATCTGCATCATGGTCACGTAACCGCTCACCGTCTTGGCGGTGTCCGACAATTCCTCATCGCCTATGTAGGCAATGGCCCAGCGGGTCTCGTCGTCAGTGAAATCGACCTTACCCTCGTACTTCTCATACTGCGCGAAAGTGGGAAGAGCCAGCATTGCAGCTCCCATCGCAATGAATATTTTCTTAAACTTCATATTGTTTGTGATTTGTTTTATTATTCCCTTTATCATCGCAAAGATACGAATAATTATGTTAGTTCACATCGCTGGAACCCTTTTTTGTTAGCGTTTTTCTATTATTCACGTCTTATCGCAAGCCTTTTACCATAGGTGAGCATTCTCCACACCCACTCCAATGGTCCGAAGCGGAAGGCTGAAAGCCACATCTTGCTCAGCGCCATCTCAGCCAGATACACGAGCAGCACTATAAATTCCGTCGCTGGTAACCCCACGCTTGCGCCCCACCCCAGTCCTATGCCATAGAAGAGGCAGATACCCAAGAGCGATTGCAGAATATAGTTGGTAAGAGCCATGCGCCCAGGAGCTGACAGCCACTGCCAAATGGCAGCGCCGGGGCAGCGCAGAAAGATTAAGGAGAGACCCGCCAGATAGGCAAATCCCAGAGGATAGACGCTGAAAGTATATATTGCCGTGTGGAACACTTTCCCCCACGGATGCCCGCACATGCCGCTCCAAGCATAGACTACGGAGAGAGGCATACCCACAAGAAGCCCCACGAGAATTAGCCTTCTGAGCTGCGGACGAATGCGTTCCAGGTCAGCATAAAGGCGGTTACGACCAATCCAAAAGCCCAAGAGGAAGAGTCCTAACACCTTGAAATAACGGTTGCCGTCCACGAACTCACTCATGCGCTCCCAAGCTCCCTGCACCAGGAACTGCAGCACCTGCCCATAGCCAGTGGCATCACGCAACCAGTAGGCAAAGTTCTCCTCCGTAATCCCGTAGCGGGCACACCAGCGCCATTGCCTCTCCACCGCCGCATCAGCGAGATTCACCCCAAGGCACACCGCGACTGCATCCACCGCTATGGGCAGAAGCAGGAACACCGCAGCGGCGGTGAGCAACCCGCGGTTAGGCACATTACGGAACAGAGGCAGCAACATGCCCAGCAAGGCATAGAGCAGCAGTATGTCTCCACTCCAGATTAACATAAGGTGTAGCGCACCTATCAGCGCAAGCAGCCCCATACGACGATAGAAAATAAGGAATCCGTTCCCACCTTTCCTTGCCGCATTGGTGATAATGATGGAGAAGCCTATGCCAAAGAGCAGGGAAAACAAGGTGTAGAACTTACCGTCCACAAAGATATAAAGCAACCACTGAAGCACGCGGCTGGCGGAGGCCATGGGCAAGACAGCCCTTGCGCTATCTGGCAGGAAGGAGTAGAGCGAGAACTCGGGGTAGTTAGCCATGCAGATGCCCAATATGGCAAAGCCGCGTAACACGTCGAGTATCACGTAACGCTCCGAGGAGGCGACAGGCGAAAGTATGTTATTTCTCATTGTCTTACTGAATACAAACTTACACAAAATTATAGAACTTCCGAGCCTTCGTACCAGAAAAACTATGTTCCAACACTTACTTTCTCCACCATGTCACTATATAACAAAATGCCACTATTCTTTGTCTGTTACTTTCTTTTTGTCTATCTTTGCACCGCCATTAATAATACAAAAGTAAGTTATGTGCGGAATAGTAGGTATTTTCGACATCAAGGAGCAAAGCCCCGAACTGCGGCAGAAGGCTCTGAAGATGTCACAGAAATTGCGTCACCGCGGTCCTGACTGGAGCGGTATATATTGTGGACGTACAGCCATACTGGCGCACGAGCGCCTGTCCATCATCGACCCTCAGAGCGGAAAGCAACCGCTCGTGAGCCCCGACGGGCGTCACGTGCTGGCAGTGAACGGAGAAATCTATAATCACCAGGAGATACGACGGCGCACCACAGGCAGCTACGCCTACCAGACGGGCAGCGACTGCGAGGTGATACTCGCGCTCTACGCCGAGAAGGGAATAAACTTCCTGGAAGAGTTGAACGGCATCTTCGCCTTCGCCCTCTACGACGAGGAGCGGGACGAATATCTGATAGCCCGCGACCCCATAGGAGTGATTCCCCTCTACATAGGGCGCAACAGCGGTGACGGCACACTCTGCGTGGCGAGCGAGCTGAAGGCGTTGGAGGGCTTCTGCGACCAGTACGAGCCCTTCTTGCCCGGGCACTACCTGTGGAGCCGCGAGGGCAAGATTAAGAGGTGGTACACCAGAGACTGGATGAGCTACAGCGCCGTGGAGCATAACGGAGCCTGCAAGGAAGAGCTGCGCGAGGGGCTGGAGAAGGCCGTCAAGCGACAACTTATGAGCGACGTGCCATACGGCGTGCTGCTATCGGGCGGACTGGACAGCAGTGTGATAAGCGCCATCGCTAAGAAGTTCTCGGCAAAGCGCATAGAGACAGACAGTAAGGAGGGCGCATGGTGGCCCCAGCTGCACAGCTTTGCCGTGGGGCTGAAGGGCGCGCCCGACCTGCTTTGGGCCCGTGAGGTGGCAGAGCACATAGGCACCGTGCACCACGAGATAAACTACACCATACAAGAGGGACTGGACGCGCTGAGGGACGTAATATACTTCACCGAGACCTACGACGTGACCACCGTCCGCGCCTCCACGCCCATGTACCTGCTGGCAAGGGTGATAAAGAGCATGGGAATAAAAATGGTGCTCAGCGGAGAGGGAGCGGACGAGATATTCGGCGGCTACCTCTACTTCCACAAAGCCCCTAACGAGAGGGAGTTCCACGAGGAGACCGTGCGCAAGCTGGGCAAGCTCCACTGGTACGACTGCCTCCGCGCCAACAAGTCGCTGGCGGCATGGGGCGTTGAGGGCAGGGTGCCCTTCTTGGACAAGGAGTTCCTCGACATTGCCATGCGACTCAACCCCCGGGTGAAGATGTGCCCTGGCAGCACGATAGAGAAGAAAATAGTGCGTGAGGCCTTCTCCGACATGCTCCCCCAGAGCGTGGCGTGGCGGCAGAAGGAGCAGTTCTCCGACGGGGTGGGCTACAGCTGGATAGACACGCTGAAGCAGATGACCAGTTCCCAGGTGAGCGACGAGCAGATGGCCCATGCCGCGGAGCGCTTCCCCATAAACACCCCGCTCTGCAAGGAGGAGTATTTCTACCGCAGCATCTTCGAGGAACACTTCCCGAGCGCCTCGGCAGCACGCTGCGTCAACCAGGAGGCCAGTGTGGCATGCAGCACGCAGATTGCCCTCGAGTGGGACAAGGCGTGGCAGGGCATGAACGACCCCAGCGGTCGCGCCGTGGCGGGAGTGCATGAGCAGGCCTACAGTAAGTGACCTTAAGGAAGACAAACGATAAGGAAGGGGAGAAACGAGGCTACCGGGCCAAGCGTTTCTTCCCGTCTTTTATGTATATGCCACGTGAGTGGGGAGCCAGCAAGAGCCGCCCCGAGAGGTCGTAAATGGCGGCTGAGTCGGTAGTCTGTCTCTCAGGCACCGCATTCACTCGGTTTGCCCCCGATAGGTCCACATTCACGGTGTTACTCCACGAGCCCACCCCATCGGCAGTGACGGCACGCACCTTGTAGGAATATACAGCACGGTCAAGCCCAGTGAAGGTGTAGCTGGTGGCTGTGGTGGTCACGAGGGCGACGTTTGTCGTCGTGGAGGAGGAGGAAGAGGCCGCAAGGCGGTTGTCGGCAGAGGCTACCAACGACATTGAGGGCAAGCGCACGCACGACAATGGTGAGGAAGCGCCTTGCAGTTCCGGCGCATTGAGACCAGACTCGTAAGAGGAAAACTCATAATCCCCGTCGAAGACATAGAGACCGTACATATAGGTGTCGGAGACTGAGTACAGGCCCACGTAGAACGAAGAATAGGGGTAGCCATAGATGCCAAAGGTGTAGTAGCCGCTCTCCCCGCTGAACGCCTGCATGCTGGCGACACCGTCCGCTGTCTCCACATAGATGCGGGCGGAGCCAGTGCGGGCATCGCCAAAACTGATAGCCAGACAGATGGTGACATCGTCGCCAGTGGGGATAGAGAGCAAGGGGGTCTGAATGTAGCCGGGCTTGGCCATGGTGCCCTTCGCCACCTCCAACTGGTAGGGGGTGAGATAGAGACGATTGCCGGTCCAGCCAGGGGCGGAGGTGAGATAAGTATCGAGGTCGGCGCTCACGTCAGACGTACCATATTCAGATGAATAGCAGCCCTGGAAGTCTTCCGCTATCAGGGAGTGGTCCCAGGGAGTGTCCTCCGCCACGGTCTCGGAAAGCATCACCTGATACTGCGTGGCACCCGACACTGCCGTCCAGTTGGCTGTGAAGATGCCACTCTCCTCGTCCACGTCAGAGGCAGAGACTGCCTTGGGCACACCTACCGCCACGGCGGATGGCATGAAACTGAAGCTGACGAACCCATCCGCGGTCTCGGTTATATCCTCTATAGGTTTTCCCATGAAATACGTGCCACTGAGATTGGCGTTGTAGAGCGTGGAGGCAGGCGTGGTCTCGTCGGTGAAAGAGGTGTTCCCACTGACACCAGGGAACGGGTCGCCATTGGCGTTAGCCCCATACGCCCCATAACGGTTGTCGGCGGCGAATATGGTCATCCGCTGGTGCGAGGCGGTGTTGTTAAGTGTGTTGTTGGCCCAGGCGGAAGCGTTGTAGTCCACGTGCATTATAAGCAGCCCGTGGCCCAAAGCGGCACTGTTGAAGCCCGTCTGCTGTATGTTCTGCAGCAGGTAATACTCGTTCTCGTCAGCGTCGTTGTACACCACATAGGCAAGCGGCTCGTCGGTGAGCGAGGGCATGCCCGTGACGTATGTGGTGGAGGAAAGCTCAGTATACTGCAACCAGCCGCAGAAATTGCGCTCATAGGCAGTGAAGGCGGCCGGGATGTAGCCGTCGCCATTATAAGAACCGTAGTCGAGCAGAGACCACACGTCCATGCCGTAATTTGTGGCATCGGCGCTCGTGTCGTAGAAGTCGGGCAAGCCTAGACAGTGCGCAAACTCGTGGCACGCCGTGCCTATGCCGTCAACCACGCCCGTGTCCGTTATCCCGTCGCCGTGCAGCTCGCTTGAGCAGGCGTAGGTGTCAACCCTCACCCCGTCGAGCAAAGGCGACGATGTCACGGCGCTCAGGTTCCACTCGTGCGGCCAGATGGTGGCCTCGTCTGCCCCCTGCGCCTCGCCATACCCGGCATACACCACAAAGACCTGGTCGACATAGCCATCGCCATCCCAGTCGTAGTCGGCGAAGTTCACCTCACCATCGGCCAGCTCGCAAGCCTCCTTAACCATAATGGGCACATTGTCCTCTGTGCCCGAGCCATAGTAGCTATATGACTTGCTGACGGTCACTGGACCTACCACGTCGAACTCCAGGTCGAACTGCCCGTAGCTCTGCTCGTAGAAATAGTCGTGCACCGAGCCTATCATGCCCGCCGTGCTGTATCCCTGCTCGTTGAAGAAGTTGTCCCACTCCGTCTGCGGGGTGGCGAACGTAAGGTCGGGGAAGTTCACCAGTATCACAAGTCCGCGCCGCGTGCCTACATAGGAGTTCTCGCTCCTGCGCTCCGCCTTGGCCCTGCGCGCCGCACTTGCCGTCTGCAAGCGCTCGCTCCACTGGCGCAGCAAGGAATCCCCGTCCACCACATTGTAGCTCCCGCCCTCTTGAGAGAGCTGGAGGCAGCGTCCGTCAGCCGTCTGCCAATAGTGCACGTTCTCGTCGCCGCAGAGACTTGCCTCCACTACTGAGCCGTCGGCAAGGGTAAAAGACTTTGTCAGCCCACGCTTGGCAGGCACGGCAAATACAGAGGTATAGGAAAGGGCTATCGCTACCGTGGAAAGTATGAATCTTCTTATCATAATGCTCTTCCCCTATGGAGGGGTATTTCATTTTTTCGCACGCAAGTTACTAAATAAATGCCACAAACGTATACCCTCGCCTGATATTTATGCTTACCTTTGCCAAAGGAAAGATAAAAAACACACATAAACACAAGAAAAAGAATATGAAGAAAATGATTTTCCGCATGGCGATTACCGCCATGGTAGCGCTGGCGGTGCCGGCGGCAGCCAACGCCCAGTTGAGCGACGTGTTGAAGAAGGTGGCAAGCAGCGTGTCGAGCAGCAGCAGCTCGTCCTCCACAAGCAAGGTGACAAGCGTGGTAAGCGACTTAGTGAGCAACCTGCTGGGCAGCAACAAACTGACAGAGGACAACCTGACGGGCACATGGAACTACACAGAGCCAAGCGTGGTGCTGGAGAGCGACAACGTGCTAAGCAAGATAGGCGGCACGGCGGTGACCAACAAGATACAGGAGCAGGAGAAGAATTTCTTAGAGAAGATTGGCTTCAAGGCGGGTAGCGTGGTGCTGGTGCTTGATAGTGACAAGAGCGGCTATGTGAGCATAGACAGCAAGAAGATAAACGTCACTTGGGACGTGGACGACACCGACCTCGTGCTGACGATAGCCAAGAAGGACCTGAAGATGAACGCCAGCCTCTCGTCGGGCACGCTGCAGCTCGCCATGAGCGCCGACAAGATGCTTGACCTCGTGAGCGCCATAATCAGCGGTGTGAGCAACATAGCCAGCAGCGCCAGCATACTCACCACCCTGCTCAGCAAATACGACGGACTTTACTTAGGCTTGCAGTTCTCCAAGGAGAGCGAGTAGGGAGAGAGCTTAATATAATATAAGGAAGAGGGAGGGCTCTGCGCCAACATGGGTGACAGAGCCCTCCCTGTATCTATCAGCATACACCACGGATACGGCATCCTTGGACACAACCCATACCTGCCCGTGATGATGTATGGGTAGATGGCTGGAGACACCCATGCAAGGGTGTCTCTGGAGACCCATGCATGGGTGTCCGCGCATACCCTTGCATGGGTGTCTGTCGCCTACTATGGGTAGGTGTTCACTTCCCTCAATTAGTACTTAAGGGCGCACCCCCAATAATTATCGGGCAGGCAGGAAAGAGAGAGGGCTCCGCACCCCACAAATGGGTGACAGAGCCCTCTCTATCTACGCGAAATGAAACAAATTTACTGCATGTTAAGCTGCTTCATCACCTTTTCGATATGCTCCTTTGGCATCTCATAGGGAGCCTGCGCATAAGGGTGACGGGTGAGCCAGAAAAGCGTGAGTGACAAGCCCACGAATGGTCCCCAAAGGAAGAGTGTGAGCATGAACAGAGCCAAGCCCTTGTGCTTGTAGTGCACTTCGTCGAGCACGTTCTTCTTCAATTCTTTTTCTACTTTTGTTGCCATAACTGTATACTATTTATTATTATTTACAATTGATTGACTATTAACATTTTCCCTTAGAAGCTGAGGATGAGACGGCCGCTGAAGACGACGTAGTTGCCCTTCTCCTCG
>JAJPYT010000104.1 GCA_021204845.1 Prevotellaceae bacterium
GGGGCGAAATGGAATTCGCCATAAAAAACGCAAGTATTCTGTGGGTGTGCCAAAAAAAGGAAACCCGCAAGCGGTACGAGCGCCGAAGGTGCTATTTTCCCTTTGTGCCGCTTGGATTCTTCACGATTTACATTTTGACACACCCTCAACTTGGTAACCGCCTACGTTAGCTTCGCTCACCATTTGCTGCGCTCGGAAGAGCGTGCAAGCCACCTCTCTACATTTCTTATAACGAGTGCCTTACAGATTTGCTTTTCTCATTTATTTGTTGTATATTTGCAATTAGCTTTGAAAGGGAGTATTCGTTTTTAAGGCAAGCGGGAGCTCCTTTTCCCCAATGTATGCCTCAGTGAGGCATTTATTAACGCCTCACTGAGGCGTGCGTTGATTCCTCATTGAGGCATCAGCATATCCCTCACTGAGGTATCAAGTGGAAGGCAGTAACGTGAACAGTGGAACACCGCTGCAAATACAGTGGAAGACAGCGGCGTAAATGGTGGAATCTCATTTTGACACATCCCCTTCTATGCATCGTTCCGGGAATTTCTATGCGTCACAACGAGAATTTCCATGCGTCGTTGAGCTTGGTTTCAGCGGTGACGGAAGGGAATGTCTTGGGGAGATTTGGCTGGTGGTAGTGTCTTTATAATTGAGCGGGGGACTTACGTCCTTTACTTCTGCCGTACATACCAGAATGGGAAACGGGGCGATGAGGAAAATATCTTTGCCAAAAACTTTGAGGCTTGGGAATCTTTGGGTAACTTTGCGGGCGAAAAGCAATATGTAGTGTTCCGCACACGTAAGTCTAATTGGCTGACGATGTGCGGATTTTTTATTAATATGACAACTATGAGCAAGAAGAGACTGATTGTTATTCTGGGAAATCTGACGGCTTTCGGACCATTCGTGACGGACTTCTATTTGCCCTGTCTGCCACGCATCGCTCAGGATTTCCAGGTTAGCGCCTCGATGGTGCAGGTGAGCCTTACGGCTGGACTGGTGGGGCTGGCTATGGGGCAAGTGATAGTGGGTCCCGTGTCAGATAAATTTGGGCGCAAACGTCCGCTTGTATGGAGTTTGCTGCTGTTCACGCTCTCCACCGTGGGCTGCATGCTCTCGTGGGGAATAGCGCCAATGATAGCTTTCCGCCTGTTGCAAGGACTGACGGGAGCAAGCTCATTAGTAATCTCCCGCGCAATAGTGTCAGACGTGTATCCTGGCGAGGAGGCTGCCAAATATTTTGCGCTCTTCGCCGCGCTGTTGGGCATAGCTCCGATAGTGGCGCCGCTCGTTGGTGGAGCCGCCTTCAGCCTGAGCTCGTGGCAGGGAACGTTTGCCGTACTGGGCCTGTGGGGACTATGGCTACTCTATGAATGTTCGAGAATAAATGAGACCCTCGACAAGAAAGACAGGCTAAGAGAGCCCGTCTACAAGGCGTTTCTGGACTATGGCAGCATTCTGCGCAACGGGCAATATATGGTTATGGTGCTCACTTTCAGTTGCGCCAACGCCGCCTTAATGTCGTACGTGTCAGCCTCTCCCTTCATTTTCCAGCAACATTTCGGGCTCACTCCCATGCAATACAGCGTCTGTTTCGCCTGTAACGCCGTGGCTCTGATTCTGGGCAGCACATTAGTAATGAAGGTGAAAGACTTGCCTAAAGACGAGATGTGGGGCTGCTACGGACTGCTGGCGGCTTGCGTATTATGCGCCGTGGCTCTCTTTCTCGACCTGCCTTTTGCGGCTTTCGAGGCTGGGGTCTTGGTGTTGCTCTTCTGCATAGGCATTCTCACGCCCGTAGCCGTCACATTGGCAATGAACTCTGCTCCTAAGCACAGAGGCATGGCTTCCGCCCTGGTGGGTGCCCTGCCCTATCTGGTAAGTGGCGTCGCGGCACCGCTCACTGGCATGGGAAACCTGACGCATTCCACGGCTGTGCTGCTTCTGCTCTGCTCGGTTGGCTGCATGGCGCTCTACCTCATCTCACGCAGATGGAGCTACGTGTGAGAAAAATGGATTTACTCTTTCAGTACAGTAAGCTGGGCAAAACGAAGTAGCAGGCGGCGCTCGCCAGCTGCCTCGAAATCCACGATTGCCTTCGCGTCCAGCCCCGTGCCTTCAAGCTCACGCACCCTGCCGCGCCCGAAACGGGCATGCTCCACGAGGTCGCCAACGCGCAGGGACGAGGAAGAGGCCTGCGACGTGGCAGCGTGAGAGGGCTGCGACGTGGCTGGTCTCAACTTTGAGACTTGGGGCTGCAGCTTCGGAGCTGTTGCAGTTTGTGGCTGAAAAACAGGAGCGGCGAAAGGAGCGGTAGGCTGCCCAGAGGTGAGACGGCTGTCAATCTCGTCGAGAAAACGGCTGCGACGGTTGTGCTGCATTGAGCCGTAGCGCATGCGGCTGTGGCTCCACGAAAGAAACAGACGCTCCTCGGCACGTGTCATCGCCACATAAAAAAGGCGGCGCTCCTCCTCTATCCCCCCGTGCTCGTTTGCCATTTCCGAGGGGAAAAGCCCCTCCTCAAGACCCACGACAAAGACTGCGGGGAACTCCAGACCTGTGGCGGCATGCATGGTCATGAGCGTAACGCGCTCCTCCGAGGCTGAAGCGCCAGCCTCGTCGAGGTCGCTCAGCAGAGAAATTGTCTGCAAATAATCTGTGAGCGAAACACCTATTTCCTGCTCCGTGGCGTCGGCAACGAAGGCAGCTATACCGTCCATCAGCTCCTGCAAATTCTGCTGGCGCGAGACATCCTCCATCTCGTGACCGCTGAAAACATCAGCCCACAAGCCCGACTCACGCATGAGGCGCAAGGCAACCTGGTGAGCGTCGGTCTCCCCTGCCATCTGGTGCGCTCCCTCCATCATGCCCACAAAACGCCCGAGACGCTGCGACATGCCACTGTTCACAGCAAGGGAGTAGCGCACTGGCTCGGCAATCACCTCCCACGGGGAAACGCCAGCCTGCGCGGCACAATGGAGAACGCGAGCCCACGTGGTAGCGCCAATCCCTCGGGCTGGCACATTAATAATACGAGCGAGAGAGGCCTCGTCATGCAGATTCACAGCCAGTCGCAGGTACGCCACGGCGTTTTTCACCTCGGCACGCTGATAGAACGACATGCCTCCGACTATGCGGTAAGGGAAGCCCTGCATGCGAAACTCCTCCTCAAACGTGCGGCTCTGGCTGTTGGTACGGTAAAGAACAGCGAAATCGCCCCACGATAACCCATCCCTGCGGCGCAGCATCTGCACCCTGCGCGCCACGAGGGAAGCCTCCTCACGGTCGGACCACACCTCCAGCACCTCTATGGGCTCGCCCTCTGACTTACGGCTGTAAACTTCTTTCGGTATCTGACGGCGGTTGTGGGCTATGAGACTGCCAGCAGCCGCTACAATGGTCTGCGTGCTGCGATAGTTGCGCTCCAGCTTGAAAAGGCGCGTGTGGGGATAGAGATGCTCGAAACTAAGAATATTATCAACAACGGCTCCGCGGAAACTGTAGATGCTCTGCGCGTCGTCTCCCACCACGCAAACCCGCTGGTGAGCCTCGGTAAGCAGCCGCACTATCTGGTGCTGCACACGGTTAGTATCCTGATATTCATCGACAAGGACATAGGTGAAACGCTGCTGATAACAGCGCAAGACCTCCTCGTTTCGCGAGAATAGCTGGTAAGTGCGAAGCAGGAGGTCGTCGAAATCCATGGCATTTGAGTTGCGCAAACGGTGGTCATAGTCAGAAAAAATATTACGAACCTCCGCCATGCGCATAGCCTGGTCGCGAGCCAGGGCAGAGGCGCTACGGGCATAATCGGCAGCGGAAAGCATATTGTTTTTTGCCTCGCTGATGAGCCTTGCCACGTGGGCTGGCTTGTAACGCTTGTCGTCCAGCCCACGCTCCTTTATTATCTGGCGTATAAGCGATTGCGAATCTTGTGTATCATAAATGGTAAAGTTTCTGTCACAACCCACGGCATCCGCCTCAGCGCGGAGAATACGGGCGAAAATGCTATGGAACGTGCCCATCCAGAGATAGCGCGCCCGCCTCTCCCCTACCAGCAGCGAAATGCGGTCGCGCATCTCCTGCGCCGCCTTGTTGGTGAAAGTGAGGGCAAGTATGGCCCAAGGCTCGTAACCATGCTCCAGCAGATAAGCTACCTTATAAGTCAGCACTCGCGTCTTGCCACTGCCCGCCCCAGCAATAACAAGGGAGGGTCCGTCGCAAAAGGTGACCGCCGCAAGCTGGCTTTCGTTGAGCTGGGACTCAAAATCTATGGCCATACGTAGACGATTTCACTATATAGGCAGCAGATGACGAGATAAAAAACTATCAGAACAGCATAGCGGCGCAGGCTCTCCACAAGCGCCGGGAGAATCCATTGCGGCGTGGCAAGCAGCGAAGAGGCTATGACGCTGAGGCAAATGAGCTGCGGCAAGGCATGGACGAATGGCGAAGGACACAGCCCTCCATCTACGCCACGCAAGGGACTTTCGGACCAAAGGACGAAAGCGAGCAACACCACCCAAATTACGCAGAGAGAGACAGCGAACTTGAGCCAATACTTACGACAGAACATCAACAGCAGCGAGTCGAGCGCTATGCAGGCAAGCACGAAGAGGGGGAAAAGGCGGAAAAGCAGGGTTTCATGTCCGTGGTGCAAGAGCCAGCGCAGCCCCTCGGCAGAGATGAGATTGCCGACAGAATAGCCCAGCGCGCTGAGAAGCCATGAGACCAAAGGCACTATAACGCAGAAAGCCAGACAAAGGATAAACAATTTGTTGGCGACTCTGGAGTAGCACCACTTCCACATGTCATGCTTCAAGAAAAAGCTACGGATTTTACTCTTATTCATCGGGCTGGAGATTGTCGAGGTCGAGAATATGCAGCTGTAAGGCCTTCACGACAAGGCGTGTGGCATTTACGCCCATGCGCTCGTCAGCAGGAAAGAGGCGGTTTATAAGGTCAGCCTGCCGCTTCTCCAGACTCTTGGTACCAAAGGGCATGTCGCGCAATTGGGCTATCATCTCCTTTGTGTAACCGAGCGCCAGGTGGCGCAGGTAACGCTCGTCGTACTCGTCGATGTCATAGTTTATGAGGGCGTCCGTGCGCATGGTCTCGGCAGAGACAGAGCGCTTGAAACGGCTGATTATCTTCTCCAGAATAGGCTCGTTGAACACGAGACGGCGACCCTTCATGACGAGCATCACATCGTCTCGCGTGAGCAGTTCGCCTGTTTTCAGGATTATGCCGTCTGCACCTGCGTTAAGCACCTCCACCCAAAGGCGCTCGTTGAGAAACTCGCCAGTGAAGACGAGCACATGCATCTGCGGATAACGCATGCGCACTTGTCGGCAAAGCTCCACTCCCACCATGGTGCTGCCACCAAGCCCAAGGTCGAGCAAGAGCAGGTCTGGCACATCGCGTCGCAGCAATTTCCACAGCTCGCTCTCGTTCTGGGCAGTGCCAATGACCTGCGCCTCGGGTATCTCGGAGCGGAAAATCTCCTGCGTGCCCTTCAGCTCAAGCTTAACGTCCTCAACTATTATCACTTTAAATGAATCCATATATTCGCAGTGTTAATTTGTTTTCTTTACCATCGTAAACTTTATCGCATAGCCTTGGTCTTCCCGTATCGCATAGAGGCGAAGTCCCGGATTGCCGTTGTAAATGTCGTGCTCGCGCACTATCTGCTTTGCCACAAGCAGGCTTATGCGGTCGGGAGCGGGGCTGAAGAGGTCTGCCAGCTGCTCGTCGGAGAGGCTCACTTCCGGGCAATGGAGAGAAATCTCCACGAAACGTTCCGTAATGCGAAGAGAGAGGCATATGCTGTGGGCTTTTCCCATCATCCACCTCGCGATGCTCATGAGGCAGTAGGATAAAAGGACAGGGTCGCATGCTATCTGCACTTTCTCTGTCTCTACATACAATTCGACGCTCTGTTTTTCCTTCTGCATGGCGTGGTGGAACTCGCTCTCAAACTCGGCAAGCAAGCCGTCTAACGCCACATACTGGCGCTTGAAGGCGGGCTGGGCAAGTTGCTCGTCCGCCTGGCGGCAGAGAATGGAGCAAAGGTAGTGGTAGTAGCTCACCAGCTCGCTAAGTTGCCCGATATCCTCGACAGACATGCCAGCCGCCAACTGGCGTATGCGCGAGGGATAATACATGGACTCGTGCTTGAGAGTGGAAAGGCAATTATCAATTATCTGGTTCTGAACGTAGAGACGGTTATCCTCATACACCGACTTGTTTATCTCGTTGTAAGTGTGGTCTAAACGGTCCAGATTAAGTTTTCCCTCAGTAAGCCGGTTGTCCACTAATTTGAGGCGGGCTTCAAGCATGCGCTCATGCTGTGGGGAGACCACTACCCTATAGAGCACCCAAAGGACAAACAGCGTGAGCAGAATGATGAAAACCAGCAGCAAACGCCCCGTGTTGCGCGCGTTTTCCAGCTCCTCGCAATACTTGGGAAGCGTATCGTCCTGGTTGGCAAACTTTTGCAGTTGGGTGTAAATGTCGTTGTTGTAGGTGTAGAGAGCCCAGTCATTAAGAGCCAAAGCGGTGAGAGCCAACTCGTTACGCAAACCCATTATCAGATGGTAATCAAGCGGCAAACCCTGCTGGTAGGCGGTAATCTCGGCTGGCTGAACCTCGGAGAGGTTGTCGAAGAGCACCAAACGGCTGTCTATCAAGGCAAGCGCCTTTCCCCCAAACTGCCAGGCATCGGTGTAGCGCCCCTCTATATTGCACTGATAGACAGAATCGTAGAGTTCCTCTGGAGTGCAAGTAAGGGAAGAAACATCGAAGTGTGCCGTGTGGCGGTCGGCAAGGGTCTGAGCCTGGTTGTCAGCCGTGGCAGCCTCGGGCAAGCCCTGTTGCTGGTTGTAAGCCGAATCGCTGGCTTCCTGCGGGACGGAGGCAAAGGTGGAGAGGGAGAGCATGAGCAGCAAAACCGTGGCGGGAATGAAGCGTGGCAGGCGGAAAAAGAAGGTGCTGCCCTTGCCCTTCTGGCTCCGCACACCGAAGAGGCAACACCGGAAAATGCCAGAGTGTTTGTGATATTTTTCTATGATGTTGCGGCAGTTGAGCAAGCCGAAGCCATAGCCTTTCTCCTCACTGGCAAGCGGGTCGACAGCGCCACCCTTCGCAGGTGACTCCTCGTTCATGGGAGTGTAAAGATTCGCACTGTTTATTCGCTCCACCTCCTCGGGAGAGAGACCGCGACCCGTGTCGCTCACCTGAATCTCCACGTAATCATCTTTTGCCAGCGTCTTCAAGGTAACCGTGCCGCCAGAGGGAGTGAATTTTCGCGCGTTGTCCGCCAGTGTGTTAATCATGAAAAGTGTGAGAGCCTCGTCTGCCTTTACCTTTTCCTCAGTATGTTCCACGCAAAGTCTCACGCCTTTCTGGTCGAAGGCGTAATGTCCTTTCTCGACAATCTCAAAGAGACTGCGCAAACTCACTTGTTTAACGCGAAGCAGAAGGTCTCCCGGGCGAATCTGAATCCACTCGGTTAGCACACCGTTCAGGCGCTCAATCTCGTCGACAAGCTCCTGGATATATTGCTTGCTGAAATCGTTAATGGTGCCCTCGCGCTCCATTTTACGCACCTCTACACTTATGCGCTCAACATAGGGGAAGAGGGAGTGCACGAGCGAAACCTTAGCCCTGCTCTCCACGTTAACTGTCTTTGTCGTCGCAAGATGATTGTGGAAACGTGTCAGTTTAAGCCTCATATCCTGCAACAAGCGATAGATTTCACCCCTATCCTCAACAGCTACATTGCCGGTCTCGAAGTCGCTTAGCTCACGCAATATCTTAGCCGTTTTACGTTTCAGCGCGTAACGCCACACGAAAGCGGCGATTATCAACAGCGCCAGCACAACCAGAGTAAGGAAAAGACGCAACTCTATGGAGCTCAACTGCGAGGCAAGCTCCTGCCCTAAGTCCTGAAGCTCGTCGTTTTGGTTGGTGTTGAGCAAGATGTCAAGATATGCGTTGCGATTGTAGTCGCTGGCAGGTTTGTCGCCCACAGCGCTGAGAGAGAGGCTAAGGCGCTGGCGTATGCCAGCTATCCATTCAGGAACAGTGAGCACGTCGGGATTGCGCAACCAGCGGGCTTCAGTGCTGCTGCCAGGCATCTGCGGGTCGAAAACCTTCAAAGTGTCGGTTGAGCCGTAATATTTTCTGTGGTGCTCATTCACCTGATGCAGCGCCAGAGTGTATCTCTCAATGCTCTTGTCGAACTGTCCGCGCCCAAAGAACAGCTCTCCCTCAGAGCGATAGACGCAAGCTGTCTGGAACAAATCTCCGTAGCTCTGAAAAAGATAAAGCGCATGCTCCATCATCGCCATGGGCAGGTCGCCCTCTCCCCAGCTCATGTTCTGCGCCTCAAGCATTTTGCAGTCGTCGGGCCTGTTCTGCTCTATCAGTTCTCTCTGACGCTCAAACATATAGGAAAGCGACTGAAGGGCATTGGCTTCAAAATAAATGTAACCGAGGCGACGTGAGAAAGAATAGGTGGCAACGAGGTGGTCAAACTCAGAAAGAGTGCGGCGCTTTGGGTCGTTATCTGCCGTGAGTCCACCCGAGCCTATCATATAATTATAGTAAATCCACTGCACAAGGTCCTTCTGAGAGAGATTCATGGCATGCACCTGCTCTATGGCTTCTATGGCGAGAGAATCGCTCTGCTGGTAGAAATAATAGGTGGAAAGAATAATGTAATATTCGCTGCTGGCGTACACGAAGAGTTGCTCCTCCACAGGCGAGAGGTCTCCCCGTTCTTCCTCAATTCGTGCCATGCGCTGCTCTGCCTGGCGCTTTGAGCGGTAAAAACTGGTGCCGGAGCAAATGCGCTGCGCTGTCTTCATCTGCAAAACATCGGCGCAGAGCAGGTAAATCTGGTTATTACTACCATCCCGCACCTCTTCCAGGAGACTGTCTACCCCCGCATAGTCCATTTGCTGATAGGCTGCGTAAGCGAGGTTAAGGAGGGCATACTCGTTGAATCCGCCAGAGAGGCGGAGAGCCTCGTGGCTAAGAGCCCTTACGGAATCAATGTTAGAATAGCGGAAATCATAGGCGCGGCGGTTCAAGCTGTCAACTCTGAGGCGCATGCTCCGCTCCTCGGAGCCGTGGCTGCACGAGAGGCAGAAGAGGGAAAGGGTTACTGCGAATAGCAGGATTAGGGTTTTATTCTTCATTCAATATCTGTTCTATTTCGGCAAATTCCTCGCCAAGGT
>JAJPYT010000131.1:0-11369 GCA_021204845.1 Prevotellaceae bacterium
ATCCTGCAAAGGTAATCTTTTTTATACTCTGTTTGTAACCTTTGCAACAGGGTTTGGGGACTGATCCCTAAAGCGTGTCACAATGGGATTCCCATTTCACCCGCTCCCTGACTAAGTACGCCTGATAAGACTCGAACTTACACGCCTCTCGGCACCAGATCCTAAGTCTGGCGTGTCTACCAATTCCACCACAAGCGCAAATAATCGCCCTCAACTTTAGTGCGACCACCGCAAAGGTAGTGGTTTCCTTTGTAACCTCCAAATAGAAGTTAAGTAAAAAAGGTGTCTCAAAATGGGAATTCTTCATGATTCCCGCCTCGAGTCCCCTTGTATTCCGAGGGGAGCACCCCGTAGCGCTTCTTGAAGCAGGCGGAGAAATATTTCGGGTCGCTGTAGCCCACGGCGTAAGCCAGGTCGGAGATGCGCACGGCAGGGTTCTTCTCCAGAATATCCCGTGCCGCATTCATTCGCACGTTCCGTATGAAAGCCGACGTGTTCAGCCCCGTCAGCGTCTTCAGCTTCTTGTACAACGAGCTGGGCGATGCTCCCGCCTCGTCTGCGAACTGCTGCTGGTCGAAGTCCACGTCGCTCAGGTGTTTGCTCACCACCGCCACGCAGCGTTGCAGGAACTCCTCCTCATCGCTCGACACATTCAGTTCGCCAAACAAGGCTGCCAGCTTCTCCCTTATCTCCTCATTCACCTTCTCGCTGCGCCTGAGCAGGTTCTCCACCCGCGCCTGCAGCACCGTCATGTGGAAAGGCTTTGTTATATAAGCGTCAGCCCCGGCCTCGTAAATCCGCGCCCTGCTTTCCTCGTCCCTCATGGCGGTAAGCATTATCACCGGGCAGTTCCCGCCTTTTTCCTCGCTCCTCATGCGCCTCACCATCTCCATGCCGTCCATCAGGGGCATCATCACATCGGCAACCACCAGGTCCACTCTCCCGCGTTCCATCGCCTCCAGCGCCTCTTTCCCGTTCTCTGCCGTCAGCGTGTCATAAGTCCGCCCCAGCATTCTCCTCATCATCTCGCGCAGTTCCTCGTCGTCCTCCACTATCAGCAGCGTGTGCCGCTTCTCAGCCCTTTCCGTCTCACGGGGCTTTTCCCCTGGCTCTTGTTCCCCGCTTTGCGAGGTTTCCTCCTCCATGTCACACACCATAGGCTCCTGCGTGTCCATCTCCTCTTCGCTGTAGCTCTCCCGCCCTATGGGCAGCTTTACGATAAACGCTGTGCCCTCTCCCTCCTTGCTCCTCACCTCTATGGTGCCGTGGTGCAGGGTCACGAGGTCTTTCGTAAGCGACAGCCCTATTCCAGTGCCGTAAACGCCCGAGCGCCTGTGCTCTCCCTCGTAGAATCTCTTGAACAGCTCCGCCTGCCTCTTCTCCGGTATGCCCGCCCCGTTGTCCCTCACCGTCAGTTCCGCCATTACCTTTCCGTTCGCCTCCTCTGGAATCTGGCGGCTCAGCGTCACCTCCACGCGCCCGTCCTCTTGTGTGTATTTCGCAGCGTTCGAGAGCAGGTTATACACTATCTTGTCCATCGCGTCGGGGTCGAAGTAAGCCTCCATACTCTCCGTCTGGCAAGAGAGCGAGAGGCTCAGCCTCTTTTTCCTCATCAGCGGGCGAATGCTCTCCACCTCCTTCCGGCAGAAGTCCACTAAGTCGCCTCGGCTCACTCTCAGTCTCAGGTTGCCCGTTTCCGCCTTTCTGAACGCCAGTATCTGCTGTAACAGCCTCATCTGCTTGTTCAGGTTGTTCATTATCGTCTTGCAGGTCTCCCTGTGACCTGGGCTTTCCGTCTCCAGCTCGCTCACTGCCGCCGATATCACCGTGAGCGGTGTCATCAGGTCGTGCGTTATGTTGGTGAAGAACTGCATCTTCTTGTGGTTTAGCTCCTCCGTCTTCTCTTTTTCCAAGCGTGCCAGATGCATGCTTCTGCGGTGCTCCTCTTTAGCCCTCATGTACAGGAAGAGGAAAAGCGCCACGGTGAGCGCAACCACGGCATAAGCCGCCAGCGCCCACCATCGCAGCCACAGCGGCGGCATTATGCGCACCCTCAGCGGTGTTTCCATTTCCGCCCACTCTCCGTCAGCCCCAGCCGCCATCAGGCGGAAGGTGTACCTCCCCGCGGGCAGGTTACAGTAGTATGAGCTGTTCACTCCAGCCTCCGGGTATATCCAGTCGCGGTCGTAGCCCTCCATTTTATAGGCGAAGCGGCACAGGCGCTGCCCCTCGTAGCTGAAGCGGGAGAAGAATATGGTAAGATCGTTCTGCTTCTGCGTCAGCCTTATGCTGCGGGTGTATGGTGGCAGCGTGTCCGATATTCCCGCCCTCTCCCTTTCGGACAGGCGCTCCAGCGGAGTATTGAACACGCGTATGTCCGTTATGCCCGCTCTCACGCCATCGGCAGCCCTCAGTTCATCTAGCGGGTCGGTAAGGGTGATGAAACCTCCCTCAGCGGCGAAGCACATCCGCCCCCTTCCGTCAGAGGCTGAGGCCTCCACGGCAAACAGGCTGCCCCGCTCCTTTTCCACCTCCTCGTCGATGGGGAAGTAGCGCAGACTGCGCAGCGAGCCATCGGTGTTCAGCGAGAGGCACATTATGTCCCGTGGCGACGAGAGCCACAGGTTACCTTTCTTGCCCTCCTCCATGCCGCAGATGTCGTCGTCCGGGAGGCCGTATCTCTGGCTCACGCTCTCAAAGGTGTCGCTCTCCGGGTCGTATAGCAGCAGCCCCGTCTCCCGTGAGCATGCCCACACCCTGCCTGCGGCGTCAGCCACGGTCTTGTGTATATCCGTCATTTTCAGCTCCGTGCCTCGCAAGCTCGTGTAGCCTTTTGCTCTCAGCGTCTTGGGTTTGTCCGGGGTTCCTGTGAGGCATATTATCCCCTTGTTCTTGGTCGAGAGCCACAGCCGTTCCTCATGGTCGAGCGTTATGTGCCTCACCTGCGCATCGCGCAATATGGCGAGCGAGTCCGTGTCTAAGTATTCGCCCGAGCCGTCTGTGTGCCACACGCAAAGCCCCTTCCATGTGCCAGCCAGCAGGTCTCCTCCCTCCAGCTCCAGGAAGCAGAAGACGCAGTTATCGGGCAGCCACGGGCAGTTGCCCTGGTTCACTTCCGTGCGGTAGAGCCTGTCCCGACTCAGGGCTATTATGCCGTCCTTGGTGGTCCCAAGGAGCATGCGTCCGTCGCTCGTCTCGTACAGGGAAAACACCTTAGGCGGCACGCTCCGCCCTTTCAGCGCCTTCACGTCGCCGAAGCCTTCCACGCTGCCCGTCTCCCTCTCGTATCGCAGGAAGCCGCCGCGCTCCAAACTCACCCACACGTCCCCCTCCCTGTCAAGCGATAGGCTGTTTATCATGTCCTCCTCCGCCACCTCCCTCGGCAACGCATGCCAAGTGAACTTCTTCTTCCTCTCGCTCACCACAGTCATCCCCGTCGGCATGGTACTCACCCAGATGTTACCCTCTTTGTCGCACAAGAGCGGTGATGCCCCGTGGCTGAAAAGGCCGCTCTTGGTTGTTTCCCTCTCCGTCAGGGTGCGGAAGCCGTCAGCTCCAGCCTGGGCGGCGTATAGGGCTATTCCCTTCGACGTGCCCACGCACAGCGTTCCGCTCTTTCTGTCTACCGTTACCACAGAGTATATCCAGTCCGATGGCAGTCTGCCCTCCGTGTTCCCCGTCTGGTAGTTGGCGAAGCTCAGCGGCTCTCCCGTGGCGTGCGGGTTGTCTATCCTGTAAAGTCCTTTGCCCCACGTGCCCACCCACAGGCGCCCTCTGCTGTCCTCCACTACAGTTTGAGCCGAGTTCAGGTCGTTGAACCTCGGCATCTCGTAGAACTCACCCTTCTTCTGGTCGTAGCGGAAGAGCCCTTTGTCCCACGTTCCTATCCACACGTAGCCCTCCGCATCCTCCGTCAGCGACTTTATGGCACAGTGGGGCACCTTGGCGTTACCCATCACGTCGCACATCAGGCAGAAGGTGTCTGCTGCCTCGTCTAAGCGATACAGACCTCCCTCGGTGCCTACCCACAGGTCTCTGCCGCCGCGTGTCACCAGCAGCTCGCCCACGTTGTCGCTGTTCGGGAAGTCGATCAAGTGGTACTGGCGGCACTCCCCAGTTCGCAGGTCCATCCGGTTCAGCCCCTCCGCGGTCCCTATCCACAGATAGTCACCGCGGTCTGCCAGGCTTGTTATTTTATTCGAAGTGAGCAGGTCTGGCTTCTCCCTGTCGTTTCTCAAGCATTTTGTCTGGAATCCGTCGTATCGGTACAACCCCAGCTCAGTCCCTATCCACACGTAGCCCTCTGCGTCCTGGTGTATGGCGGAGACTCTTTTACTTGAAAAGTCCTGCCTTGCATCCGCCTCACGCACCTTCACTGTCCTGAAGAGCGAATCGACAAACATAACAGTCTGTGTCTCAGTGCTTACACTGCACAGAGAGAGAAGCAGACAAACTGCCAAACGAGTAATTGTACCTTTGAGTCTCATCTTTTGTCTCACTTCGCAAAGTTATGCATAATTCTACACGATAGTAACGCCAAAGTGAAGAAAAAGGTGGAAAAATCGGTAAAAAGACTCCAAAAATCCGTCAAAAGCCGCTATTAACACAATTTTAGTTTCAAGGCTTTTCTATGCCTGAAGTAGAATAATCGGTAAAAAACTTCCGTTTATAATTATCGTGCTAAAATAGCCACAAAATCATTTGTTTACTCTTGCGACGATGAATTATTTTTGCGTCATGATTTCATTACATTAATTAATTTATAAACAACAGCACCATGAGAAAAAACTCATTTTCATTTTTCATCATTTGTTTAGCTCTGTGCACACTTGCTCTGACAGCAAAGGCACAGACCTATACACCCCAAATCGGGGACAAAGTGACAACGGACGGTGGCATCTACATCGTCAAGGGTGAGAACCTCATCTCTAACCCCGATTTTGAGAACGGCTTCACCGACTGGACCTCAGGCTCCAACGCTGCTCTCTCAGAAGACTATTTCGAGGTTGTTACAGGCGGCGGTCCCGACGGCTCAAACTGTTTGAACGCCTTCGGTAACGGCGGTAGCTCTTCCGCAGCAGCCATAAAAACGGGATGGCCCGTCAACAACGGTAGTACCTACCTCTTCAGTTGCTGGGCAAAACGAACCTCGTCCGCAATGTCGAGCAACACACAATACAGCCGCCTCTATCTCAGCAGTTCCCAAACTGCCACCACAGAAGAGATAGCCACACTCACATATCAGGCTGACACCTGGGTGCAGACAGAAGTCGTATTTACCCCCGCCGATTATAACACAGCTTACACCTACTGCGTGGCAAACTTCGGCTGGCTCAACAACGGTACCAGCTTTGATTGTTTCTTCCTGGGCGAGGTGGAGTTGTCATCTGAACTGGCAACTGCCACTTTAGAGGATGCCATTTCAGATGCTGAACTTCTGCTTGCATCCACCACCGAGGGCGACGATAGCGGGGAATATACCACTGAGACACGTCTTGCACTCCAGACAGCCATATCAGATGCGAAAACGATACTCTCCACAGCCACTGCGCAGACTGAGATTAACAACGCTGTCACAGCCCTAAACGAAGCTGTCTCCACATATAAGGAAAAGGTGAATCCCCCCTTCACCCTTGGAGTGCAATACAGCTTTACCAACGTAGCTTCAGGTGACCTCGTACTCTCCTCTGGCAGCGGAGGCACAGTTTGCATCACTGAAGAGAGCAACACAAACGACATGATTTTCACCTTCGAGGTTGCGCCTGACAATTCCGAAGTCTATGGATATAACCTGAAAGATGCGGACGGTTATTATGTCTACCGCTCAGGCTCCTGGGACACATACTCCTCCACCTCCACAGATCTCACAGCCGCAAATGCAATCTTTCAGATTGTAGATTACGGTGAGTATGTGCAAATAAAGAATATGGGCAGTGGCTCCGTGCTGGGATTAGATAATATCACAGCAGGTTCTACTGTCTACTCAAATAAGAATGGTACATCCAACTACAACAACTGGATCATGAGCAAATACGTTCCCCTTTCCGAGCGTGACGATAAATATTATTATGAACTTACGTTGGAGTCTGCACAGAAAACACTCAAAGCTATAGACAGTTCTCTCATTGGCGACGACGCCTTCATGTATTCCTCCGAAGCGTACGATGCCCTATCAGCAGCCATAGCCACCTCCCAGACAATGACTGACTATGCGGCAGCACGCGCATACTTAGAAACTGCAATAGCTGAGTTTGAGGCTAACCAGACTGTCGCACCTGCTGAGGGCTTGGAGTACTATATCACCCACGTCAGCGGCAAATCACTCTACTGCTTAGAAGATGCTTCACAACCCGTCATAACAACCACCGATGACTCAACAGTGCAAAGCTACACATTCGAGACTACAGACACTGACGGAGCTTATGCCATACGAAACGTGCAGACGGGCTATTACATGGCAAAGGACTCTTCCAGCGATTGGAACACCACGTGGCTCACCGAAGCCTCAGCCGACGAGGCTAAATGGATTGTTACCATATACAGCGACAGTCTCTTCACCATCAAGTGCCTCGCAAACAGCGGCTGCCTTGGCACTGATGCCACATCCGACGGTAGTGTCGTATACTGTGACAAGTCATCCAGCCTCTCCAACGCTCATTGGAATGTAGCTCTCGCCATAAACTTAGATTTCACCGCTTTCGATGCGGCATACGAGACTGCCTCCGCTTTCCTTGAGAGCATGGTGGAGGGTTACGAGATTGGACAATACTTCGCATCTGATATTTCCGCCTTCTCCGAACTCCTTTCCGAGACAAAGACCAATTCACGTAAACAAAAGGAGCAGGAAGACTTAGACGCACTGGCAGTTCAGCTGCTCAGCGACACTGAGACATACCGTGCCAAGGCGCATACCACGGCTGTTCCCTACGAATATCTACAGGAACTCTTGCCCCAGTGCCAAACCGAGTGCGACGCTGCCGTAAGCGGACTGGAGCAGGGGCAGTATCCACAAGACGTGATAGACACTTTCCAAACTGCCATTAATACAGCCTCAGCGGCAACTTCGGACTATGCCTCTGTGGTTGACGCTCTGCTTGCTGCTCGTGAGACATTCCGCTCCAGCGTGATGACAGTTAACCGTTCCACTCTCCTTGCCCTCATCAACTCTGCAGAGACAGCACTCTCCACAGCCACCGTGGGCGATTGCGACGGACAATATACCACCGAAGCTATCAGTGCATACCAAACGGCACTTTCAGAGGTACAAACGGTATATAACAACGTTAGCGCCTCGCAGGACGATGTGGACGCTGCCGCCTCCGCAATGCAGACAGCTGCCAGCAACTTTGCCGCGGCACGCGTTACTATCGACTTCAGCTCGTTGAGTTCCGCCATCACTAAAGCTAATTCCGCAATTTCTGACGCGCAAGCTGACATGGGTGACGGACCAGGCAAATATCCCTCCTCCGCTTTTGAAACTCTGCAAACTATTATCACAGAGTCTCAGGGCATAGTAGGTAGCACGGAGGTGAACCAAGCTGCCGTTGATGCGCAGACGCTATTACTTGAGGAGGCTATTGAAACTTTCACCGCCTCACGCCGTCCCAACGACTACAGCGAACTTGAGGCATACCTCTCTATCGCTAATGATATATACGCCAACATGAGCGCAACTGGTGCCTTTAGTTCATACTATCTGGAAATACTCCAGTCCACAATAGATAAGGGTAATGCCGCTCTATCCTCCACTTCGCAGGATGAGATAGACCTGGCAGTGAAAATGCTGGAGCGTGATACAGAATTGTTCTCTGATATTCTTACTGGCATCCGCTCTGTATCCGCAGACCTTAGTTACCAGCTCAACGGTGGTGTGCTCAGTCTGCACGACCTTCCCGCTGGCACCATCGTTAATGTATACGACACTGCTGGCCGCCTACTGGGTTCGTCTGCTGGCAACTCTTCGCTTAGCATGAGTCTGTCACAAGGTGTCTATGTGGTCACCGTTAGCCGTGAGAGTTATAAAGTGTCAATCAAAATAATGGCAAACTAACATGATAGTTCTTCGTAATGTACCCAGCCACCACGTGGCAAATGGGCTAATTGCTGCTATCATGTTGTTGCCTGTAGATGGAGCGACAAAGGCCGCTCCATCTACCACACCCGAGGAGACAGGGGAGACTGTGGAGCGCCTCACCGCATCGCGCAGCCTCATAGGGAGCGACCAGTTGCACCTCACAGACTCCCTCGCGCCTCTGGCTGACGATGTAACCATCAGTCTCTGCTCGCCAGATGCCTGGCTCTTCTTCGACAAAATGAAGCCATCCGACGTGATAGATAATTACAGTAGTCAGATTCTCATAGATGGAGAGAGTTTCTCCCCTGGTGTCAATGGCCGTATAGCCATCTGGCAACAGGGGGCTGCTCTCATGCCTCACGGTGCGGGCTTCTGTCCACTGACGGTTTATTCCGAACCAGACTACCAAGGGAATTTCCAACAAATGGCATGCACATACTTCTACACCAACCAGCCAGCCGACAGCTTGCCGACCGCGATGGCTAGGGAACTCTCCTTAGACAATGAGATTCGCTCCCTCACACTCAAGCGTGGCTACATGGCTACCCTTGCCACGGGAGCCGACGGCATGGGCTACAGCCGGGTGTTGGTAGCCGACACCGCCGACCTTGCACTCGACGAACTTCCCGACCTGCTTAGCGCGAAAGTCTCGTTCATCAGGGTGAGCCCCTGGCAGTACGTCTCCAAAAAAGGATGGGTGGGCTCTGTATGGTCATCCGTGCCTAACGGAATGAAATATGTGAACGAACAAGCCGACTTCACCAACAGCACATGGTACTACAACTGGAGCACCACTACTGACTGGACTACTAACCCCAATGCTTCGGGCATCTCACCCAACCAGGACTTCGTGCCGATGCGCTGGGGCGCTGGCGGTGAATGCACCACTCTTTATTCCCTCGACTATGTGTCACATGCCTTAGGATACAACGAGCCGGACCACTCAGAACAGTCGAACGTCTCTGTAGAGACCGCCATCGCCGAATGGCCACTGCTGCAGCAATCCGGATTACGCCTTGGAGCTCCCGCTACCACCGACTTTGAGTGGCTCTACAGCTTCATGACAGAGGCAAACAAGCGCAACTACCGTGTGGACTTCGTTGCCATCCATGCCTATTGGGGCGGACTTAGTGGACTGGAATGGTACAACAAGTTGAAAGCAGTTTACGAACACACGGGGCGCCCGCTTTGGATAACTGAATGGAACAACGGTGCCAATTGGACGAACGAAAGCTGGCCCAGCGGCACAGACTCCCAGCAGGAGAAGCAGCTGCGCGACCTGAAGGAAATACTTATGGTGCTGGACACCGCCAGTTTCGTTGAGCGATACTCCATTTATAACTGGGTGGAGAGCAAGCGCTACATTATCACAGAAAGCGGCACTCTCACCCCCGCAGGCGAATACTATGCCGACAATGATGCCCCCTATTTCTTCAACCGCGAGACCGAGGTGATACCGTCGTGGACAGTGCGAACAGCCCCCTCGCTTCGGGAAGAAGGCATCGACACCTCGGGTCACCTGCATCTCTCGTGGACTGACGAGAACGAGGAGTTCGTGGACTCTTTCACTGTGGAGCGAAGCCACGACCAGCTCTCGTGGCAGACCGTGGGCACAGTGCTGCCACCAGAGATGGAAACGACGGCTGACCTTGGCGCTGACGAAACGGAGGGCGAAGCGAAGGCTTACTTTCGCGTAACCTCACACTCTAACTACGGATCAGCACAAACTTCGGATGTAGTACAAGTGAATCTGTTAGACAACGAGCCCTCCACTCCTTACTTCTCGGAAATTTTGCTGCCAGATGATTGGACGCAGTCTCTATTCCGCAGTTCCTATCAAGAGACAGTTCCCGTGATTGTGACAGGAGCACTCACCTATCGCAACAAAATGCCACTCTCTCTGCGTCTAACCGCAGTAAGCGCAAACTCATTCGCCGCAAAGTTACATGCTTGGGACTATCAGGAATCCCCTACAATAGCTAATCCCGACACGGTGGCAGTGGTTGCCATGCCTTCAGGGCGTTATTTGTGGGGCGGTCTGGAGGCTGAGGCAGCCAGTGTGGAGCATGTGGGCACTGAGTGGACTCACGTGAGTTTCTCCACTCCCTTTGAGAGCCAGCCCGTGGTTTTTCCAGTGCAGGTGACGGACGGTATCTCGTCAGCCACTTCCGTGCGTGTGAGTAATGTAACGGAAGAGGGCTTCGACCTGCACCTGCAATACGAAGGTGGACTGGATTATGAAGGCGCGTCTGAGACAGTGGATTTCTTGGCTGTGACACAAGGTCAAGGCACACTCGAGGACGGCACAATGGTTGCGGTGGGTCTCAGCCCCGAAGCTGTTGTAGGCGACAACCTTTCGGGAGGATATACCATCAGTTACGGCGCTGACTTCGAGAATATACCTCTGCTCTTCGCATCCATGCAGACAGAGGAGGACAGCATAACCAGCATGTTGAGGGTTAAGTCACGCGACAACGAGGAGGCTCTCGTTTTCAAAGACAGGGAGAAAGCCGTGGCACACGAGCGTGTGACAGAGGAGCAGGTGGGCTGGATGGCAGTCGGGCGTAACAGTGAACCTGACGCTGTGACATCACCCCTCGATTCCCATACCGAAAGCGATTTACAATACGACAGTGCGTCGCAATGCGTAAGACACACGTCACGTGAGCTTATGACGTGTGCCGTGGTGTTCTCTGTCACAGGACAAAAACTCATGGAACTGAGGAATGTGACTTCCGTGCCACTTGCCTCCATGCAACGCGGAGTATACATAGTGATGGCAGACGGAAGCGCTCCCTTGAAAATATCGAAAAAATAAATAACCTTTAATTTCTAAATAATATGATGAGACAAACTTTTATGATGGCAATGCTGGGCCTCGTGGCAGGCATCTGCCAAATTCATGCCTCAGCCGCCACACCAGAAAATGATGGCGGGACCACAGTGATACAACTCTCTCCCAAGCGAGTGAGCAGCTCTGTGGCTGAAGAGACAAAACCTGTGGAGATAAAGGGCACAGGAGAAAGCCGCTACCTGCCAGTCACACTGGAAGGACTTACACAGGACGTGACTGTAACTACCACAACAGGTTTCAGTGTAAGTCCAACGGTGATTTCCGCGGACGAGGAGGAAGCGGAAGTAACCGTAACCCTCACATCATCTCTGGCTTACACCACAGGACAGCTGATTTTGCGCAGCGGTGACATGCGCTGCTACGTGGATCTCATAGGAAGAGGCACACCGCTTGAGACCAAGGACCTCTCCGCCTCGCCCGCCTACACGGGAGGCACGGACA
>JAJPYT010000131.1:11469-35307 GCA_021204845.1 Prevotellaceae bacterium
ACCTGGAGCGTGACGCGTGGGGAGCCAGCATAACCGCACTGAAGGTGGACGACACCAAGCTCACTGGCGTGGCAAGGGAGGTAGACCCGCAGATAGGCTTCGAGAACGAGGGGGCTGACGTGGAATACTTCGCCTACGACCTCACTGGGGCTTACGCGCCAGCCATGGCTTCGCTCACAGCCTCCACCGACAAGCTCACGATAGACGGGACGGGAGCCTCAGCCTCCTTCACAGTGAACGCGGCGGACCTCACGGGCGACATATCTGTCTCGTGCACCTACGGACTGGAAGTTTCTCCAGCCACCATACCCGACGGGACGGCATCAGCTGAGGTGACAGTGACCAACGCCTCCAACCTGGCAAGCGCCAGCGGAGAGGTGATTCTCAGGAGCGGCGACAAGCGCTGCTACGTGGAGGTGGAGACAACCGGCACGCCGCTTGAGACCAAGGACCTCTCCGCCTCGCCCGCCTACACGGGAGGCACGGACAGCGAGAAGAACTACACCCTCGCCGCCGGCGACGGCTCTGAGGGATACACGCTGGAGTTCCGGGCCAAGACAGACACAGAGGCGAAGCTCTTCTACCCATACGCAGTCACATCCGACGGCAACGGCTTCAAGGTATACGTGGGCTCGTCGAGCCTCGGATTCTACAACTCCACCACCAAGAAGGACGGACTGAGCAACCCGTCCAACGGAGGAACCTTCTACAACACCGACGGGCTATACCACACCTACCGCTTCGCGGTATGCCCCGACAGGCACGTCTTCGTGTACCGCGACGGCATAGCCATTGACACGCTGCGCACCGACTACTTCGCGGGCCAGCCCGAATGGCGCACGGAGAACGGCGACGTGGAGGAGAACCTTTTCATCAACCCCGACTTCGAGGGGGAGTGGCACTACAGCTCGAGCAGGGGGATAGTGGACCTCATAGAGGGCTGGGACGTGAGCCCCTACGACCAGTGGAACTCCTACCAGGAGATATCGGCCGAGGAGCGCAGCAACGAGGTGGACCAGGACAACCACGTGCTGGAAGTGCACCGCTACATGTGGGAAGCAGGATATTCAGCAGCGGAGATATCGCAGACCGTGGACGTTGCCCCGAGCGAGGTGTACAGTTTCTCAGCCCTGGCCAAGGGCGGCATAAAGAGCGACGGCACGCAGCTTGGCTCGCTGCGCATACAGGACCTGCAGAACAGCGACAACAAGGTGACCATCCCCGTCACCAGCGACGACTACCAGACCTACGCCTACGACTTCGAGACGCTGGCCAACACCAAGCAGATAAGGGTTACCTGCTACCTGGAGCGTGACGCGTGGGGAGCCAGCATAACCGCACTGAAGGTGGACGACACGAGACTGACAGGATACAGCCGCCTGCGCCAGCAGCAGATAGGCTTCGAGAACGAGGGGGCGGACGTGGCTTACTTCAACTTCGACGAGAGCGGGGCTTACGCTCCTGCCTTCCCGAGCCTGACGGCAGACGAGGTGAAGTCGATAGAGGAGACCCCAAGCAGAGAGACAGGAAGCGTGCAAGCCACCGTGGCAGGCGGAATGCTCACACTGAGCGGCGTGGAGGACGGAGCTACAGTGGCTGTTTACTCCATGAACGGAACGCAAGTGGCGAGAGTGCCGCACTACAGCGACGGGACGGGAATAGCCCTGCCAGGAAGGGGGCTGTATGTGGTGCTTGTGCAGGTGGGCGACCAGAGACGTGAGACCTTGAAAGTTATTTATTAATATTGCTTGACGTTGAGCCTGTTTTTCACTACCTTTGCTGGGAGAGGGCGGTGGAGAACAGGCTCTTTTCTTCTCTCTGGCACAGAAAAACTTATAGAACTATGAACAAGAAACTGATATACCTATACATGGCGCTGGGGCTGGTAGCCACTGACTGCATGGCTGACAGGAACAGCATAACGCCAGGCGAGACGTGGAACGACACGAGCGGCTCTGCCATAAACGCACACGGCGGTTGCGTGCAATACTGGGACGGATATTATTACTGGTTCGGGGAGGACAGGACTAAGACCGTGTGCAACGGAGTGAGCTGCTACCGCTCTGCCGACCTGTACAACTGGACACGGCTGGGACTGGCGCTGACACCCTCTGGCACCATGACAGACGATGGCAAGGACATAGCCAAGGGACGTACCTTGGAGAGACCGAAAGTGATTTACAACGAGAGGACCGGGAAATGGGTGATGTGGGTGCACTGGGAAAACGGAGACGACTACTCGGAGGCTAAGGTGTGCGTGGCTGAGGCAGACCAGGTGGAGGGACCCTACGAGCTGGTGGACGTGTTCCGCCCGAACGGCTGCGACTCACGCGACCAGACGTTGTTCCTCGACACCGACGGCACGGCTTACCATATATATTCCACCTCGATGAACACGAACACCAACATATCGCCGCTGAAAGAGGACTACCTCTCGCCAGAGGAGGAGATAAATACGCAGATGGTGAGCCAGAAATATGAGGCGGCGGCAGTGTTCAAGACAGGGGAGACGTACTACGGACTTTTCTCTGGCTGCACGAGCTGGGACCCGAACAAGGGGCGATTCACATACGCTTACGACATGATGGGCGACTGGACCTACGGACGCGATTTCAAAGACAGCGACGGAAGCAACGGCTCCAACTTCTGCGTCGACTCTGGCAAGGACTACTCTTACCAGTCGCAAAGTGCTTACGTGCTGCCAGTGGAGGGCAGGGAGAGGTGCTACATCTACATGGGCGACCGCTGGAACTCAAGCAACGTGGGAGGCTCGAAATACGTGTGGCTGCCGCTGAGCGTGCGCTCTGGCTATCCCAGCGTGCGCTGGTATGACGAGTGGGACATGAGCGTATTCGACAGCATGTACCGCTACAAAAGAGTGGCACAAGTGGTTGACGGAGAGGAAGCTTACTTGCTGGAGCGGAAGTCGAACCGACTGGTGTCGCGCCCCAAGACCACCCTTACGCTACAGGATGACGGGGAGAGCAACCTCTGCTTCGTGCTGCACGAGACGGAAAGACCCTATACCTACAAAATAGAAGAGAAAGGAACGGGAACGTTCATGACCTCGGTGTATGGCTCGATACGCTTCCAGACGGAGGCTGAGAGCGAGGCGCAGATGTGGACCCTGTGGCTGGAGGAAGACGGATACTACCGCATAGAGAACCTCAGCGACGGGAAGTGCCTCTCGGTGTCGGGCAACGAGACGATAGCGGGAACTTCAGTGTACCTGAACGACCAGAGCAGCAGCATACACCAGAGTTTTGCCCTCTACTTCGACTCTGAGGCGCATCTCGACGAGGAGGAGGCTGACCTCTACAGCGCCTCATACAGAGAGGAAAACCTGCGGCGGATGGAGGAACAGGAGGCTCTGCTCACCGGCATCGCTGGTGTGAGGCAGGACGTGACTGACCAACTGTGGGTACGGGTGACCAAAGGCGTCACTGAAGTGGAAGTGTACGCCAGCGAGGCTGGAGAGGCGCGCATAGACCTCGTGGAGGCAGGAACGGGCAGAGTGGCGTGGCGGAGGAGAGCCGCATGGAGTGGAGAGGAGACTAAAGTGTTTCCCTTGCCACAGACGCACCCGAAGGGAGTGTATGTGCTGAGGGTGAGAATGGCGGATAGGCAAGCGACAAAGAAAATAGTAATGAAATGAGACGCTTAGCGGTGACCGCACTTTTTGTCCTGTTCGCTGGATGGACGCTGTGGCACTGCCCCTCCCCGACGGAGGTGGCGGAGATGACCCCCTTCTACCTTACAGCCGACTTCGCGCGCCAGACGGCAAGTCTGCCAGGAGGGGCTCTCACGCTGGTGGCGGAAGGGCTCACCTCGCTGCTGTGCGTGGTGTGGGTAGGGGCTATGCTCGTGATAACTCTGTGGGGCGGCTTGGCTTGGACGCTAAGGAGACTATACCACGTGCTGCCGCACGGGGAGTGGCTCTGCTGGGCTGTGGCTCTGCTCTGTTGCCTGAACTTCACGCAGCAGGGTTATATGCTCTATGTGGCTAAAGTGCCGGCTACGGGGCTATCTGTGACCTTGGGCGTGGGACTGGCAGCCTGTCTGGCTTGGAGTTACAGGAGGCTGGATGGCAAACCTTGGTGGCGCACTGCATGGACCATAGTCACCGCTACCTTGGGCTACTGGCTGCTGGGTTCATACGCCTTACTGGCGATGAGTTTGGCGCTGGTGCACGAGGTGTGTTCTGTGATAAAAGATAGACAATTCCGCTCACGCTGCGCACTTGCCGCCCTGCTGGCAGTGGCTGCACTGGCTGTGCCGAGGCTGCTTTACGCCTGCGGACTGATTCGCCAAGATGTGGCGCTGTTGTACCGCTTGGGGCTGCCCGACTGGCGAGGCGGAGAGGAACTGGCGCTGTGGCTGCCCATGCTGGGCTGTGCTGCCGTGCTGCTGCTTATGGAGATTCTGCAAGTGTGGGGCTTCACCCCCACTCCCCGCAAGAGATGGGCGAGCGTCGCGCTTTGGTGCGTCGTCCTCGGGCTGTGCGGCTGGCTGGTGTGGACCCGCTCTGCAAAGGGCGGTAACCTTAGATGCATAACCGCCATGAGAGAAGCCACAGAGCGGTGCGACTGGGAGAGGGTGGTCTCGCTTGCCAAGGACTACGAAGAGACACCCACACGCCTGCAAGTGGCATACGCCCGACTGGCGTTGGCAAGACTGGGACGAAGCGGAGACGAGATGTTCGACCTCACGGACGGAGACGCTCCCTACCGCAGCCCACGGGAGCACCAGTATCTGCGCCTGATAGGGGGAAGGCAGCTTTATTATAACTTCGGAAAAGTGAACTACGCCTATCGCTGGGCAATGGAAGACTTGGTGGAATATGGCGCGCGGCCCGACTATCTGAAATGCATGGTAAAGTGCGCTATACTGAACCATGAGCCAGAGCTGGCAAGGAAATACCTCGCTCTGCTACGCAGATGCCCCGCTGGCAGGGGATTCGCCAGGAGGTGGGAGAAGTGCGTGGAGAAGGAAGATACGCACCCAGAGCGCGAGGCTGAAATGAGAGAGATAGAGCGGCTGATGAGATATGGCAACGTGCTGGACGGAGACGGGGGACTGATAGAGAAATACCTGCTGATGAGCTTCGCCACAATGGAGGGAGGCACATGGGAAATGTCTGACCTTTCGCTGCAGGCATGCCTGGTGCTGAAAGATATAGATGGATTCTGGCCGCGTTTGCTGAGAATGATGCCTTTCTACGTGCAGGAGGGGCGGATGCCAACTCACTACCAGGAAGCGGCACTGCTGCTAAACTCCTTGGAGAACAGAAATATAGCAGGGCTGCCCATAGAGGAGAGGACAAGAGAGAGATTTAAACAGTTGGTGAAGGCGGCGGAAGCTAACTCCAGACTGGGAGACGAATATAATATGAAACAACTGAAACCTGCGTTCGGCGACACCTACTGGTACTACTATTTCTTCGTTAAAGGACTGAAAACCAATTGAGAAACATGCGCCACTTGAAGAGTATAATATATATTTGTCTGCTGCCGCTAGCGGTGGCTTGCACGCCCTCCGTACCGAAACACGCGCAGAGGGTAGGCAGAAATGTCAGCACAACGCCCTGCTACGACGACGCTACCCTGCCGCCTAACATAGCCCCATTGAACTTCATGGTGGACGAGGAGGGAACGGATTTCGTGACCAGACTTTACGTGAATGGAAACGGAGGGGAACTCGTGTTGCGAGGTCAGACGGTGAGCATTCCGGCACGAGGCTGGAAACGGCTGATGGAAGAGGCTAAGGGAGACACGCTGCGCACCGACATCTACATGCGACAGAAGGGAGGAGAATGGAAACTTTTCCGCACACGCCTTAACCCCGTGGCGATGGAGGAGGTGGACCCTTACATAGCCTACCGACTGATTGAGCCATCGTATGTCTCTTATGAGCATATACAGATATGCCTGAGAGATGTGACCTCGTTCAAGGAAAAGGTGCTGGTAGACAATATGATGCTCACCGAGGGAGAAAACGGGGCTTGCGTAAATTGCCACTCCTTCCAGGACTACAACCGCACAGGACGCTTCCAGGCTCATATAAGGCAGAACTACGGTGGTACCATGTTGGGTGAGGGTGGAATGTTGCGCAAAGTGAACTTGAAGACTGACCAGACGCTTTCTGCGGGGGTGTATCCCGCTTGGCATCCGAGACTTAACCTAATCGCTTATTCCGTGAACGAGACGGGGCAGGTGTTCCACACTCGTGACACGCAGAAAATTGAGGTCTTGGACTTCGCCAGTGACCTGATTCTCTTCGACGTGGACAGGGGCGACGTGTACGACATAGACAAGCGGAAAAACGAACTGGAGACCTTCCCTGCCTGGAGCCCCGACGGACAGTGGCTATACTTCGCATCCGCACGCTATGAGCCTACCACTTCCAATATTGACGCAGAGCTGGACGAGAACTATAAGCAGCTGAAATATAACATATTCCGTCGCCCATTCGACGAGCAGACCATGAAATTCGGAGCTAAAGACACCGTATTCCTCGCCTCGGCATTAGGGAAAAGCGCTGTGCTGCCTCGCGTCTCGCCCGACGGACAGTGGCTGCTTTTCTCGATGGGAGACTACGGAAATTTCCACATCTGGCACAAGAGTGCCGACCTTTGGGTGATGAACCTCCAGAGTGGCGAGGCACGACCGTTGACAGAGGCGAACAGCCCGGAGACGGACAGCTATCACTCGTGGTCGTCAAACGGGAGGTGGATTCTGTTCTCTTCCAGACGGAACGACGGAAACTACACACGCCTCTATATGGCTTACTTCGACAGTAAAGGACAGGTTCACAAAGCTTTTGAACTGCCGCAGAAGGACCCTCTCTCTGGGCAGCGTCTGCTCAAGAGCTACAACGTGCCAGAATGGCTCGTAGAGCCCCCAGAGTTCAGCAGAAACGACTTTACCAGCTCTGCCCGCCACAAAGCTCTGCAAGCGAACTATAAGGGCAGCGCCTTGCTCTCGCCCGAAGAGGAGGAAACAGGTGATGAGGGGAATGCCACCAATCTCACGGACAAGTTCCCAGCCCCGCAAAGCAGTCGTATAGACTACTAAGCCTTGCCTGGTGAATCTTATTTTGACACACCCCCGTGCTGGTTGCTCTTTTCGTGCGGAGCGATACTTTAGAAGGGATAGCCTACCGCCAGATGGTAGCCTAAACTCTTGCCGAAGCGGGTCATGTTGTAATATCCCGAAACGCCAGTGTCGTAGGGGGAGTGGATGCCCACGCCAATATCGAAGCGGATGACGAGAAAGTCGAGGTCGTAGCGCAGACCGAAGCCTGTGCCGAGGGCAAGCTCCTTGCCGAAGGTCTTTATGTTGAAACTTCCGCCAGGGCGTGCCTCGTCGGGCTTTAGGAGCCACACATTGCCAGCGTCGACAAAGAGAGCGCCATAGAGCTGGGCTACGAGGGGGAAGCGGTATTCGAGGTTAGCCTCGAGCTTGAGGTCGCCCAGTTCGTCGATATAACTGTAAGACGAGGTGCCGGGATTGTAGCTGCCAGGACCAATGCTGCGCACGCCGAAGGCTCGTATGCTGTTGGCTCCACCCACGGAGAAGAGGTCGCTGTAAGGAGCCATGGTGCTGTTGCCGTAGCTGAGAATGGCGCCGGCGAAGATGCGTCCTGCCAGATATGTGCGTGTGGAGCCCATGCGGAATTGGTTGGTGTATTCGCCAGTGATTTTGAGATACTGGGCGAAGGGAACGCCGAAGAGGTGTTTGCCATCCTGCTTAAGGGACTGCCCAAAGACGCGGTAGATGCCACTGGTGATGTTGCCAGCCTCTTTTACCGTGAGGGTGAAGGTGCGCGGGTTGCGAGCTGTGGCTCGGCTGCTCATAGAGAGGGTATACTGCATGGATGGGACAAACTGGTTGCGCATGGAGACGTAGAGGGCGGGATTGCGGTCTACAATGGAGTCGAAGCGTGCAGTTGTGTGCATGAGCATGTTATAATCGAGACGGAAGGGCACGAACTCATGTTTTATGGTGGCGCGGCGTTGGTAGCTGTAGACGATGCGTGCGCCGAAGGTGACCTGCCCGAAGTAGTTGGAGCGGTTCTGCCAGTTAGCCTCTATCTTGTAGGTGGTGCTGGTTTTGGCATGGCGGCTGAGCTTCTGGCCGAGCGTGAGAATGGTGAGGCGGGGAAACTGGAGGTTGAGACCCACGCCATATTCGTAACTGTTGATGACCTGCCCGCTTCCGCCCTGCACGTGGGCACCCGTCTGCCACTCGTAACTGCCCTTTAGGTCGAGGCTCACTTTCTCACCGCCGCGGAAGGCGTTCTGGCGCGACATGCTGAAAGTGGCTCCAGGTCCTATGAGCCCATTGCTCTTGCTTGCCACGTTGCCCGTGAACTCAGCGTCGTAAGGCTTGTCAAGGCGTGCGTTAATGATTACGTCAAGCGTGTCGCAGTCGGGCAGCGTGTCGCGCGGCACATATTGCATGTTAAGCATAGAGAAGAGCCCCATGTCGCCCAAATACGACTGCACCTTCTGCTGTACGGTCTGGCTGTAAAGGTCACCGTTGTGATAGCGGAGATAGAAGAAAAAGGCTTTCAACTTCAGCGGAACTCCGCCTTTTACGCGAGTGTATGCCATAGAGAGATTGCCGCGGTCGATGGTATCGGTAAGCTCGTATGCGTCGTTGGAGTAGATGTTCACGCGAGTCTTGCCTATGTAGTATTGACGGTCGGCAGCGGGGGGCATGTCTGTAGAAGGGCGAATTTGCAACTGCACGTATTGCGGTCGCATGAGAGTGTCCGCCCTGAAGGTAATGTAAGACGACTGATAGTAGTAATAGCCATTGTCGCGGAAGAGGTTGGAGAGGCGGGTGCGCTCGCCGTCGAGATTCACCACGCTGAAGGGGTCGCCCTGGTGGAGTAGCGACTGCGCCATGCTTCCCTGGACGAGAGCGTCGGCGCTGGGGGAGAAGAGCTGGTACTGAATGGTATCGAGGCGGAAAAGGTCGCCCGGATGCACCTCGTAGCTGATTTTAGCCTTCTTGGGATTCTTCTGCCCTATGGTGGTGTAGCTTGCTGTGCCGCGGAAGTAGCCGTAGTTGCGCAGCGTGTTTTCTGCCACCTGCACGCGCACGCGGGGGTTAACGGAGGTGACGTAGACTGGGGTGGCGGCGAAGGTGTTGAGCATCCAGCGCGCCCAGCGGCTGTCGAGATAGACGTACTTATTGTAAATCCAGAGACCTAAGGGCAAGGGGAAGCGATAGTAGGAAGAGCCCATGAGCGAGTTGTTTGGCGACTTGGACAGCACGCCATTCACCTCCGATTTAGCCAGCGAGTAGGCATCGCGGTCTTGCTTTTGCAGGGCTGCGAGGGAATCCTTTAGAGCCTTGTCGAGCTTCTCCTTTTGTCCGTCAGAAGAGTCGGCATCGCCGCTGCCCTGCAGGTAGGAGCTCACGGTATCGTAAGCACGGGCTACTGCCGTAATTACGCCTTCCTGGTCATTTGATGATGATACATCCTTGGGGATATATTTGTCGTAAGCCAGCTGTTTTATGCCCACGTAGAGAGTCTCGTCCTCAGCCAGATTTTTCGTCTCGCTGCAAGAGGAGAGCGCCAGCAGGGTCAGTGCGCAGCAGGGGAGTAGTATGAGGTAGAGCCTTTTCATTTGCCTTTTTTCTTGAATATGAACAATTCGCCCAACCGGTTGCTCTTGCGGCGTAGCACGAGACCGGCGCCCATTTCTGTTATCTCGCCCTCGAGGACAGACTCTGTGTTCTTGTCGTAGTAGACGCGCACGTAGCGGGTGGCTGAGCTGTCGAGGCGGTATTCTATGGAGACATTGTCGATGATGCTCTGCCCGTTGTTTTCCACGTCGTCGCCCGAGCTTACCTTGCCGCCTATGATAAGACTGATGCGGTTGCCCCAGAAGTGCTTGGCAAAGCTGAAGTTATAGTCGGTCTGTGTGCCTCCCGTGGCGGTGGCGGTGTTGTCAACCCCGAAACTGAGGTCGATGGTGCTGAGCGCCTTGTTGCTGATGGAGGAAATTTGCGACTGGAGGAAGGAGTTGAGGGCGTTGGTGCCGCTGAAGCCGCCAGACGAGCCGTCCTCGGCTATATACATGCCGGTGACCATTAGAGTGACTGCCACTTTGCTGCGCCCCTCGGCTGTGAGCGTGGCGAGCTGGTTGCTTATAGTCATGTCCTCGGGAGCTTCCACGGTGAACTCCAGCCCCATGTTGTCAAGCGTCTGTGTTATGCTCACTCCCACGTCGAACGAGACGCTGCGTGGCACGTTGTCCTCGGTGACGGTGGATTTCACCTTCTCGCTGGCGCTGAGGTTGAGACGCGGGTTCATAACTTCGCCAGAGAACTCCACGTAGCTGCCACTCTTTATAGTGCAGTCTTTCAGCGAGAGCACCATGATGGAGTAGTTCATCTCGCCACTTATAACCGTGTAGCGCCCGAAGAGGTTGAGACCGCCCAGCATGTCGTAGGTCATGGTGAAGTCTCCGCCGCCTTCAAGGTCGATGTAATTGGAGCCGTCGTTGCTCAGCAGGCAGTGGACTTGCGCTGTCTGCTCTATGCTCAGCGCCATTTGCATGTCTATGTTCTGGGGTGAGGCTGAAGCCACGGTGTCGGGCTCATCCGTCTCGCTGAAATCTGTAAACTCCACGAGGTCAGCCAGTTGGTCGTCAACAGTGAGAGGCGAGTCTGTGAGCACATAGGTAACGTCGGTGTTGCCCAGAACGGTGAGAGAGCCGCGCATGCTCAGGTCGTTGAGCGTGCCGGTGAGGCGGGCAAGCAAGTTGACGAACACCTTTCCGTAGGCTACCGCCTGGCGTGTCTTCGGGGCGTTGATGAGTTCGAAGTTGTTAGCCTCCACACTGAGGTCCAGCCCTATGCGGTCGAAGCGGCGGCAGTCGATGTTGCCGTCTAAGATGAGCGGTGTCTTGCCTGTGGTGTAAGCCTCTATGCGGTTGAGGCTTATGTAGTTGTCGCGGATGGAGAGCGTGTCGTCGGGGAAGTGCAAGTCAAGGCTGTACATGTCGCTGTAAATGTTCATGCTGTCGGTGTAGAGAATGCCGTTGACCACTGGAGCAGAGACGGGACCCTCAACCGAGAGTTCCGCCTGCACGTAGCCTCCCATACCAGCCATCTGGTTGGGAATGAAGGCGTTGGCGAGCGACAGGGGCAGGTGTTGCATGCTTGCCTCGGCTGAGATGCTTCCGCCAGCCTCGTCGGGGAAGTATGTGCCAGAGAGGTAGAGAATGTCGTCGTCGTTATAGGAGACCACTCCGTCCACGAAATGCGAGCCGTCGGCATTGGGCAAGTATGTGATGTCTGCGCCTAAGTCGCCTATTGCCATCTCTTCGTATTCCAGACCAGTCACATCGGCTGCCAGCGACACGCTCATCTGCTCCTCCTCCCTCACGTAGTGCACGTCGCAGTCGAGCAGTCCCTTGATATCAGGCATATAGGGCAGCAGCGCCGTAATCTCGCCTATGTTGAGGTCATGCACGCTAAGCGTTATGTCAGCCTGAGCATCCTCGTTTTCGGTGGTGTAGATTTTCAGTCCCGTGCCGTCGTCGGAGAGCAGGTCCACGTCCGCCTTCAGCTGTCCGTCTTTGCCGAGGAAGATGTAATTGTCCTCGTTGAGCGTGAAGTCACGGTAAGCCACTATCGGGTGGGCAGGTTGCAGACTGAGGCGCAGCCCCCCGTCCTGGGCGTAGAGCGACGCACCCAGCTCCACTCCCTTGCGCCCCTCGGCATCGCGGAACAGTAGCATGGTGCTGAGTCCGGAGGAGGTGACGTTTGCCGTAAGGTCAGTGCTGAATACCACTTGTTTGTTTTTTGCGTTGTTCTCCACGTGGGCGTTCATGTTCACCACGCCCAGTGAGTCCTGGTAGAGGTGGTAGCGTATGGTGTCTACCTGTATGGCACCCGTGTTGAGCGCCAGCAACTGGCCATCGGCGTAGAGCCCCTCGTCGCAGTCGCTCTGCAGCAGGAGTGACATGGTGTCGAATTTATATCCCATGAGGGCATAGAGCACATTGTGGATGGGGTTGCCCGAGCCGCAGATCACGCTCAGTGAGGCGGAGGGCAGGAGGTTTTTCAGCTGCCGTTGGTCTATCTCGTAGTCGCTTACCTGGCGTGTAACCTCCTGCATGAAGCGGTCGGTGCGGGATAGCAGCGAATCCAGTCCCTGCCGTGAGCTTGCCACAATATCCAAGTCTCCAGCCGAGGCAGTGGCGTAGAGAGAGTCGGGCAGGAGACCGCCAGAGAAGTGGAGATTCATGGGGCAGATGAGCGTGTCGCCCGTGTCCAGTTCTATGGTTTGCAGACTGCCGCTCACGTTGTGGCTGTCCTTCATGTTGCTGCCTGCCGAGACATTCATTTGCAGTGAGACGGAGAAAGGTTTCTCCACCAGCCCCATAGCGTTCAGGTCGAGGCGCTGTAGGTCGAGAGCCAAGTCGGCGGCAATGGTGTCGCGCGCAAGTTGCGCGTTTATGGTGGAGCGGGCCTCCAGCAGGGCGTTGTGCGAGGAGAGGTCTATCTGCCCCTCACCGCCTGCCAGTGTGCCTGTCAGCTCTATGCCGCCTAAGTTCCACGAGCCGTAGATGAGCGAGTCCACAGCGAGAGAGGCGGAGAGGTGAGTGGCGGTGGAGAACACGTCCGTGCCGGCTCCAGTCACTTGCGCTTGTGCCGTGAGCGTGCGTAGCGAATCCTCTGGCAGGAAGTTGTCGAGCCTCAAATCCCTTATGCTCATGTTAGCGCCGTAGACTTCGCTGTTCAGGCTGTAGTTGGCGTTCACGTCTGCCCTGCCGCCGCCTTGCAGCAAAGTCAGGTCAGCCGTCAGGTTGCCGCTCTCCATGGCTGTGCGCCCCGTGAGGCTCATCTGGGGGAAGTGTACGCTTGAGCCCAGTCCTGCAATCTGGTTCACGAGGCTAAGGTCGTATGTCTTCACGTCCCAGTCTAAAGTGGCTGCTAAATGCTCCATATCCAGCAGATTAGCGGCGCTGCCAGTGGCGGAGGCATCTATCATCGGGGCTATGGAGAGGTGAAGTGTGGGCAGTTCGAGCTTGTCCACGTTACCCTCGGCTCTCACTTCAGCGTTTAGGGGTGCCTGGGGCAGCATGCCAGCCATTTCGGGTACGAGAATCGCCACATCCCCCATGCCTATTTCGGCTGAAAGCTTCACGTCCATGTTTCCCCCGCCTCCTGTCTCCAGCGCGTCCCAGTCGAGCGAGGCTGCGGCGGTAAGGGTGCTGTTAGGCGTCGCCAGTCGTGCGTCGGGCAGTTTCAGCCCGTCCGTCAGCATAAGAAAGTGTGACTTCATCTGCGACAACTCCAGTCCGCTCTTCTCCTTTGCCGCCAGATTCTGTAGGTAAAGCGAGAGGCTGTCGGCGGAGTAATATATATCCTGCACTCCAAGGCTTATGTCACTCAGGAAGATGTGGTTATAGTCGAACCCCGTGAGGTAAGGCTCGTAAGTGTTGTCGTAGGAGAGCATGTCCGCCGCCAGTTCGGCGTTCTCTATCTGGTAGATGCCCTGTCCGAGGTCGAGGTCTCCGCCAGTCACCGTGAGGCTGGAGACGTAAGCCCTTATGCTCAGTGTGTCGCCAGGCATGTGGAAGGCTATCTTCGTGTCCTTCACTGCCACCTGCCCGAGAGTGACGGTCCACTCTACAGGCTCGCTTTCCGTAGTGTCCACCACCGTGGTGTCTTGCAGTTCTATGCTCACGTCAGCCTCGCTCAACCGAGCGGCTGTAAGGTCGGCGCTTTGCAGCTTCAGGTCTATGCAGTCCGCGTTGAGGTGGAAGTTGCCAACGCTTCCTCGTATTCTCACGCTGGTCACGAGGTCTTGGGTGTCCACGTTTCCGTCCTCTATATCAATGCCTTTCACCCCCAAGCGGGCGTGAAGTATCTGGCTGAAGTCTATGCCCACCGCCACGCGGCTTGTCACGAGCAGCGTGTCGGGATTAGTGACCGATATGTCGCGCAAGTCCAAGTCCAGTGGAAATCTCAGCGAGAGCCTGCCCACGCTTATGTTCCACCCCGTTTGCTCGCTGGCGTAGTCGGAGACCAGTCTCACCGCCCAGCGCTGCACGGGTGGAAGATAAATAGCTACCCCCAACAGGATAATTAGCACGAAGGGGCAAGCCACCACACCTGCCGTCCAGAGGACTATTTTCCGCTTCCTGCTCATATTACTCCCGATAAGCAAGGTTTACCAGTGCAAAGAAAGCAAAAAAACGCCACATATCAGCATTTTCCGTAATAATAATTATATTCTTGGGGCAGGGGTTTGCCTGCCGCGGGGTCAGCGGGTATGCATCATGTTCGCCACCGCCTGCCACAGTCTCTCGTCGGGCAGGGGAGCGGTCACGTCCACCGTCTCCTGCGAGACAGGATGCCTGAACACCAGCCTGCGCGCGTGCAGCGATATGCCTCCGTCGGGATTGCTGCGTGGGGCTCCATACTTCAGGTCGCCCTTTATGGGGCAGCCTATCTTTGCCAGCTGGCAGCGTATCTGGTGGTGCCGCCCCGTGTGCAGGTTCACCTCCAGCAGCCAGTAGCGGTCGGTGTGAGTGAGCACCGTGTAGTCCATCACCGCCTTCTTCGAGTGTGGCACCTCCCTCTCGTATGCCCTCGCCGTGTTGTTTCTCTCGTCCAGCGTGAGCCAGTGGGTCAGCGTTCCGCTCCGGGCTGGCGGCTCGTTCACCACCAGTGCCCAGTAGGTTTTCCTCACCTCGTCGTGGCTGGCGAACATTCTGTTCAGCCTCTCCAGCGCCTTGCTCGTGCGGGCCAGCAGCAGAGCGCCGCTGGCGGGGCGGTCAAGGCGGTGCACCACGCCTATGAACACGTTGCCTGGCTTGGCGTATCGTTCCTTCACATATTCTCGCGCCACGTCACAGAGAGGGACATCGCCAGTCTTGTCTCCCTGAACGATGTCCCCGACTCTTTTGTTCACTACTATAATGTGATTATCCTCGTAGAGCGGCTCAAGCATACATCCTGCGTCAAGTGTTCATGCCGCCGTCCACCTGTATCACCTGCCCAGAGACGTAACTGGAGAGGTCGCTTGCCAGGTAGAGCGCCGTGTTGGCTATGTCCTCCGTCTGTCCGCCGCGGCGCAGGGGTATCTGCTTCATCCACTCCTGTCTCACGTTGTCGGGCAGGGCGGCGGTCATGGCTGTCTCTATGAAGCCCGGGGCTATGGCGTTGGCTCTTATCCCCTTGGGACCCATCTCTTTGGCGACGCTCTTTGCCAGGGCTATCAGTCCTGCTTTCGAGGCTGCGTAGTTGGCCTGTCCAGCGTTTCCGTGCACTCCCACCACCGATGCCATGTTTATTATGCTGCCTCCGCGCTGGCGCATCATTATTGGCACGCAGGCGTGAATGAAGTTGAAGGCGCTCTTCAGGTTCACGGCTATCACAGCGTCCCACTGCGCCTCGCTCATGCGCAGCATCAGCCCGTCCTTTGTTATTCCGGCGTTGTTCACCAGAATGTCCACGCTGCCGAAATCCTCCTTCACCTTTGCCACCACGGCTTCCGTCTCCGCGAAGTTGGCGGCGTTACTGGCGTAGCCCTTCGCTTTCACGCCCAGGGCGGCTATCTCTTCCTCCGTGGCTTTGCCGTTCTCGTCTATCACTAAGTCGGTGAAAGCCACGTTAGCGCCCTCAGCGGCGAACTTCAGGGCTATCGCTTTCCCTATTCCGCGTGCCGCCCCCGTTATCAGGGCGGTCTTTCCTGTCAGTAATCCCATTTGTTTTTTCCTCTTTTTTACGTGTGTTATTTCGTTTCTTTGTCTGTCTTCTCTTCCATCTTCGTCAGCGCCCTGTGCAGTATGCGTTGCACCACGGGTCGGCTGTACGACGCGCCCCCCGCTCCCAGTCTGCCGAATATGTAAGGCACCTCCAGTCCCTTTATGCAGTAGTGGATTATGTCCACGCACAGGCGCACGTCCATCACGTCGAACTGTCCGCTTCTCATGCCTTCCATAAGCGTTCTGGCTATCAGGTCTCGCTCCGTGAGGTCAAACTTCTTTCTCACTTTCTCCACCCGCCAGATGTCGCGGAAGAACTCGGCTCTCAGGTTGCCGTTGCGGTTCACCACCTCCCTTGCCAGGCTCAGGTGGGTATAGATTAGTTGCAGCAATTTGTCCTCAGGATTCAGGTTCTTGACCTCCACGTCCTTCAGCCTCTCTATCATCAGCTCTATCTCCTCCTCAATCACGGCGTAGTAGACCTCGTCCAGATTCTTGAAGTAAGTGTATAGCGTTCTGCGTCCCTTGCCCGAGGCGAGGGCAATGTCGTTCATCGTCGTGTCTTCGAAGCCCTTTTTGGCGAAGACGCTCCTTGCCACGTCCACCAGTAACTTCCGTGTCTTTGCTGAAGCCATACTCGGTCACAAAATTAAGTGATTTCAGCGACAACTGCAAGCCTTGCCCCCGCTTTTTTGCACAAAAGCCGCCTTTTGTGCCGTTATTTGGTGTCATCTCACGCTTTGGGAGCGATTTTTTCTCCTTTTTCTTGCACGTTTGGCGGAAAAGCCTTACCTTTGCAACCGCTTTTATGGAATATCGCGGGGTGGAGCAGTTGGTAGCTCGCCAGGCTCATAACCTGGAGGTCGCTCGTTCGAGTCGAGCCCCCGCAACACTTTCGGGGTGGCAGAGAGCCACCCTTTTTCTTTCCGTTCATCGTCGTTTTCCTGTTCATGTCAGTCTATAGGCTCGTCACCGCATCGTTTGCCGACTTTCTGCGTGTGCTAAGTCCCCGCTACTGTCCCGTCTGCGGGCGGAGGCTCGTTGCCCATGAGGCTGCTCTCTGCGGCGCTTGCCTCGCCAGTCTGCCCTATATGCGCGTGGGCAGCTTCAGCGACAATGCGGTAGTCCGCCAGTTACTTGCGCTCTTGCCCCTCCACTATGCTTATAGCCACATAATTTACGGAAAGGGAGCGGGAGCTTACGCGCTGCTTGCCGCCGTCAAATACCACCATCGCCCCGACCTTGCCCGTCTCATGGGCCAGCTCATGGGCGCGGAGCTGGCAGAGGTGGGCTTCTTCGGCGGCATGGACGGCATAGTGCCCGTGCCGCTCCACTGGCGCAGGCGGCTCTCCAGGGGCTACAACCAGAGCCTTCAGCTGGCGCTGGGGCTGGGCGAGGCGGCTGGCATCCCCGTCTGCCCGGGCGTTGTTCGCCGCGTGGTAGACAATCCCTCGCAGACCCATGTCGTGGGCGACGCGGAGCGGAGGGGAAATGTGGAGGGCATCTTCCGCGCCAGACCTACCCGTCTTGGGCACATCCTGCTTGTGGACGACGTGCTCACCACGGGGGCTACCATAGTATCGTGCGCAAGGTCGATAATGGAGTGCAACCCAGATGTGAAGTTTAGTGTGGTCACTCTCGCCAAGGCGTGAGGGGGCAGCTTGCCCCTGCCTCCGCCTCACGGGAGGGTGACGTGCTCTGAGGTGACGGGCTGGTCGAGAAAGGCGGCTGAGGCGACGTCGAACACGGAGGGGCGCTCGGTGGTGAGAAAGCGCGCTGTGCCGCCTCGGGTGAGGCGAACCTCCATGTCGGGATGGCGACGGAGATAGGCGGCGAGGCTGCTTGCCACGTATGTGCCCTGGGAGACTATGGTGACCTCACGCGGAACGAACTGGCGCAGCTTGGGCAGAAGGAGGGGATAGTGGGTGCAGCCGAGCAGGAGGGTGTCGACGAGTGGGTCAAGACGGAATAGCTCACGGACGGGCTGACGGACGAAATAGTCGGCTCCCGGACCGAGATGCTCGCCGTTCTCGACCAGCGGCACCCACATGGGGCAGGGCAGGGAGGTGAGACGGATATCGGGGTGGAGACGGGAAATCTCGATGTCGTAGGTGCTGCTGCGCACTGTGCCTGGTGTGGCGAAGAGCCCCACATGGCGGCTGCGGGTGAGTGTGCCGACTATCTCTGCCGTGGGGCGCACCACCCCGAGGACACGGCGCGAGGGGTCGACGCTGGGAAGGTCGGTCTGCTGAATGGAGCGCAGTGCCTTGGCAGAAGCGGTGTTGCAAGCGAGGATGACCAAATGGCAGCCGAGACGGAAAAGGCGGAGGACAGCCTGGAGAGTGAACTGATAGACCAACTCGAAGGAGCGTGTGCCGTAGGGGGCGCGGGCGTTGTCGCCAAGATAGAGATAGTCGTACTGCGGCAAGAGCGCCCGCACATCGCGCAGAACGGTGAGCCCGCCGTAGCCGGAATCGAAAACTCCCACGGGTCCCGGAGCCTGGGGCAGGGGAGAGGAAACAGGGGGTGACGCGGGAGACGGCATGGGGCGGGGACAGGCTCTGTGTTAGTCCGCCTCGGAGGGCAGCTCCTGGACGGGAGACTCACCAGCGGGGGAGGACGGCTCGACTGACGAAGATTCGGTCTCGCTCTCACTCCCGCCAGCGCCAGCCGCTACCCCAACGGTCTCTCCATTGTCATTAACTTCGGGGGCGACGGGGTCTGCCAGCCCGAGACGCTGGAGAACGGGATAGGTGACATCCTCTCCCGCGGCAGGGCTGACGAAGGGTAGGGCATTGCCGTCGGTATTAAGGATGAGGGCATAGCCAAGCGAGGCTCCCACATCTTGCACAGCAGTGTTGAGCTTGTCGGTAACAGCCGAAAGCAATTGGGCCTCCGCCTCGGAGAGCAGCCGTTGCGCCTCCTGGCGGAAGGAGATGCCGTTCTCCATGAGCGCCTGGAGCTCTGCCTGGCGCTTGAGGAGTATGTTTTGCGGAAAGTCCTTCTGTCCCTGGAGAAACTCGGTGAACTTGGCCTGGAACTCCTCCTCGCCACGGGCTGCCTCCTGGTCGTACTGCTCCTTAAGCCGCGAGAGGTCTTCCTGTGCCTGGGCATACTCGGGCATCCTTTGCATCACGCTCTGGTAGCTGAGATAGCCTACGCGCAGCTGTGCCGCCACGGGAAGGGGCAACAGGAGAAGAAGGAAGTAGGGAATGAGGTGTCTCATAAAGGAGAGGAGGCAACGGGGGTTACTGGATGCCAAGGGCAGACTTGAGCTGGGCGGTGATGTCGGTGCTGAGGCTGCTGTTGACGAACGCCACGGGGGTGCCGAGGGCGGCGCAGCTGGAGAGGTCCATCACGTAGACATAGCCGCCAGCCTCGGCAATCTTGGTGACGGCGGCGATGATTTTAGACTGGATGGCCTCCATCTTCTCGCTCTGCTGCTTCTGCATATCCTGCTGGCTTGCCTGGTAGAAGTCCTGGATGCTCTGCTCCATCTTCTGTATGTCCTGCAATTTACTCTGTAGGATAGCCTGGGCGGTGGTGTTGTCGTCGGCGAGTTTCTGGTACTCCTCGGTCTTGGTCTGATACTCTTTCTGCAGGCGGTCGAGTTCCTCCTGATACTGGTTTCCGAGGGTCTGGAGCTCGTTGCTGGCGGTCTGGTACTCCGTCATGTTAGGCATGATGTCGCTCATGTTGAAATGGGCGTACTTTTGCGCGAAGACACCCATGGGAGCGAGCAAAGCGATAAATAACAAAATCTTTTTCATAATTCAGTTTTCTTTCTGTTTATTGTTTGTGTTTCAATATTATACTCACAATTAATAGGAATAGCCCAGCTTGGTGAGCACCTCGTTGCTGATGTCAATCTTGGGGGAGGCGAAGATGATGCCGCTGTCGGAGGCGCGGTCGAGGACGAGGGAATAGCCCTTCTGGTCGCAAATGTCCTTCACGGCGTTGTAAATCTCGTCCTGGATGGGAGTCATGAGGCTCTCTCGCTTCTGGTAGAGCTCACCGTCGGGTCCGAAGTATTTGCGCTTGAGCTCGGAGGCTTCCTTCTCCTTCGCCACTATCTCCTCCTCTCGCTGGGTCTTCTGCTCCTCACTGAGGAAGACGGCCTCGCTCTGGTAATCCTTATAGAGCGTCTGCGCCTCGGAGCTGAGAGCCTCCACCTCCGCCTGCCACTTCTTGGAGACCTGGTTGAGCTGCTCGTTGGCGCGCTCGTATGCTGGGATGTTCTTGAGAATATACTCCATGTCGACAAGGACAAACTTCTGTGCGTTGGCAACTGTGGCGCACGTGGTGGCCAGCAGAAGCAAAATAAATAACTTTCTCATATCTGTGTGTTGTGGTAGTGCATATAATCTCTGGTGGTTAGAATTCCTGGCCCAAGACGAAGTGGAACTGGCTGCCCGAGTAGGCACGGCTGCCGAAGACGGGGTCGAAGCCATAAGCCCAGTCGACACCGAGCAGACCCACCATGGGGAGGAAGACGCGCACACCGAAGCCAGCGGAGCGCTTCATGTCGAAGGGGTTGAACTTCTTCACGTTTGACCAGGCGTTTCCGCCCTCGGCGAAGGCGAGAGCGTAGATGTTGGTGCTGTTGCCCAACATGAGAGGATAGCGCAGCTCGACGGTGAAGCGGTCGTAGGCATAGCCGCTGTAGCCGCTGGGAGTGAGAGCGCCGTTGTCGTAGCCGCGCAGGCCGATGGTCTCGGTGGCGTAGGTGGTGGAGTAGCCCGATGTGCCGTCTCCGCCCACGTAGAAGGTCTCGAAGGGGCTCTTCTTATACTTATTGTAATGACCCAGAATGCCGAACTCCACGCGCGTCATTAGCACGAAGCACTTGCTGCCCTTGGTGAGAGCCACGTAGGTGCGCGACTTGAATTTCCACTTGTGATACTCAATCCAGCGATATTTGTCTTGAAGCTCGTCGGAGTAGGAGGAGGCGTAGTAGTTGGTGGCGAGGTTCTTGTAGTCCTTGCCGTCGAAGAGGCTGTAAGGCGGCGTGAGGGCCACGGAGAGGGAGAACTCGCTGCCCCGGCGCGGATATATCTGGTTGTCGGTGCTGTTGCGCGAGAGAGTGAGGTTGATGTAGAAATTGTTACAAGAGCCGTTGCTTATCATGAAATACTCCCAGTCCTTAAGAATATAGCGGGTGTAGGCCAGTTCGGCGTAGAAAGTGAAATAGTCGTCGGGCCAGCGGAGGCGTTTGCCCCAGCCAAGGGAGAGACCAAGAATCTTCACATACTTGTCGGGGTCGTAGAAATTCTCGTAGTAAGTGTTGCTGTTGGAGCCGTAGCCGTAGAGATAGCTGTTGTAGTAGCTGTTGTAATAAGCCGAGTTGTAGTAGTTGTCGCTCACGTCGGTCTGCTTTGAGAAGAAGGCGCTGACCGAGAAGGAGTTAGGTCGCTTGCCGCCGAACCAGGGATTCTGGTAGGAGACACTGTATGCCTGATAGTAGCGGCCGTTGGTCTCACCCGTGATGTTGAAAGTCTCGCCGTCGCCCTGTGGCATGATGCCGCGGCGGATGCCGTTCTTGTTGAAGAGGTTGGCGATGCTGAAGTTTGTGAGCTTAAGGCCAATCTTACCGATGACACCCGTCTGGCCATAGCCGAGGGAGAACTCAATCTGGTCGCTGGACTTTGGCGTGAGCCCCCAGGAAATATCCACTGTGCCCTCCTCGTAGTTAGGCTCCACACGCGGGTCGATGCTCTCAGCGTCGAAGTGGCCAAGTGAGGCTATCTCACGATAGGAGCGCTCGAGAGCCTCCTTTGAGAAGAGGTCGCCAGGCTTGTTGCGCAGCTCGCGGCGCACCACGTTCTCGTAGACGCGGTCGTTGCCGTAGATGCGCACGTGGCTGATGTAAGCCTGTGTGCCCTCGAAGATTCGCATCTCGAGGTCTACGGAATCACCGTCGATGTGAGTCTCTACGGGGTCGAGCTGATAGAAGACGTAGCCGTTGTTGTAATAGAGATTTCCTATGGCGTCCTCGTCGTTTGAGAGGCGGTCGTTCAGGAGTTTGCGGTTGTAGACATCGCCCCGTTTCATGCCGAGAAGGTAGTTGAGGTCGTCGGTCTGGTAGAGCGTGTTGCCCACCCACTCTATGTTGCGCACGTAGTAGCGCTGGCCCTCCTCCACGTCTATGAAAATGTCCACACTCTTCTCGTCGTGAGGCACCACGCTGTCGGCTACTATGAGGGCGTCGCGGTAGCCCAGCTCGGCATATTTGTCAACGAGATTGTCCTTCGCCTCGTCGTATTTAGTGTCAACGAATTTCTTGGAGCGGAACCAGCTGTTGGTGTTGTGCCGCTCGTGGATGGTCTTGAAAGTGCCCTTGCTGAAGAGCGAGCCTTTTATCTTTTTTTCTGGAAGATTCTCGTTTCCAGTGATATAGATATGGTTGATTTTCACCTTATCCTTCTTGTCGATGTTCACATCCACTATCACGTGGTCGGGCTTGGAGGCGTCGTCCCGCATCACTATGTCGATGGTTGCGTTTTTGTAGCCCTTGTCGTCGAAATATTTCTTGGCTAGAATCTTGGCGCGGTCTATGGTATTGGGAGTCATCTGGTTTTCCTTCACGAGCCCCAGCTTTGTCTCCATGTCCTCCCGCTCTGACTTTTTTAGGCCGTTGTAGTTGATTTCGGAGATGCGCGGGCGTTGCGCCAGTTCTATGTGGAGGTAGGCTGAGTCGCGAATGATGCTGTCGACACGGATGGAGACGTTGGAGAAGAGGCCGTTTCGCCAGTAGCGCTTTACCGCACGTGTTATTTCGTCGCCAGGGATGGTTATCTTGCTGCCCACCTGCAACCCCGATAGGCCTATGAGCAGATAGTCGTCGTAGTTCTGCACTCCGCTTACCGTGATGCCGCCGAGGATGTAGTCTCGTGGGGTGCGGCCGTAGTCGACGACAGGGTCAATCACCCTGTCCGCCAATTGCGCATTGAGTGGCAGTGCAGGGCAGAGAAGCAGCGCCAGGGCGGCAAGGCGGCAAATGCGGCTCACGAGGTGGGGCAATATGATGTTTCTCGTTTTAGACACTCTCACTCTTTTCTTGTTTTGTGGTGCTTTCCACTTGCTCACCCGTCTTCCCGTAGCGGCGCTGGCGGCTTTGGTAGTCGATGATGGCGCGCTGGAGGCATTCCTCGTTGAAGTCGGGCCAGTAGGTGCCGCAGAAATAGAACTCGCTGTAGGCGCACTGCCAGAGCAGGAAATTGCTTATGCGCAGTTCTCCTCCCGTGCGTATGAGAAGGTCGGGATCGGGCATGAAACTGGTCTGCATGGCTTGGATGAACGAGGTCTCGGTGATATCCTCTGGCTGGAGCTTCCCCTCTCGCGCCTGGCGCACCAGGGTCTTTGCCGTCTCCACAAGTTCCCAGCGAGAGCTGTAGCTGAGAGCGATAACGAGCGTCATGCGTGTGTTTTGGGCTGTGCGCTCGATGCATGCCTGCAGACGGGTGCGCACTGTCTCTGGCAGGCGTTCCATCTGGCCGATAACACGGAAGCGCACGTTGTTACGCATGAATATCTCCTCCTCCAGGTGGTCCAGTATAAGACCCATAAGCGTCTCCACCTCGGCGGCTGGGCGGTTCCAGTTTTCTGTGGAGAAGGTGTAGAGCGTGAGGTATTTCAGTCCGAGGCGGGTAGCTTCGGTGGTAATCTTCTTCACCACCTCCACACCCTCGGAGTGGCCAGCCGTGCGGGGCAGCCCCTTGGCTTTCGCCCAGCGCCCGTTGCCGTCCATAATAATTGCCACGTGGGCTGGTAAGTTATCTTTGTCTATCTTGTCTTCCAGTGACATCTCGCAGTTCTTTTCAATTATTGTTGTTGCACGCTTTACACTTCGGGCATATATCGTAAGTGAGGAAGAGCATGAGGAAGGAGTAAGCGTCCTTGTTCTTTAGCCCGGAGCTCTTGATGGCAAACGGGCTGGAGAGCGATGTCTGTCCGCCGTTAACGTCGAGAGCGTCAGTTGTGGTGAAACGGAACGTCCATTCAGCTCCCACGTTGACGCGGCGCTTAAGCTTGTATTTCACCCCTACGCCCAATGGAAAGTTTGCCCCCCAGGCTGTTCCTCCTCCGCCGCCTGTGAC
>JAJPYT010000080.1 GCA_021204845.1 Prevotellaceae bacterium
ATTCAGGAATTGATAACCGTACAGTCATTGCCCTGCGCTCCCGTAAGTACACAGCGGGGAATGCCAGGAGAAGCGAATCAGTTGCCTATATTCCAGTCAAACCTATATACAGCGCCATTAATGTCAACATTGATAACCATGCTCTGTCCCTTTTTCCGTGCGATGTTCACGTAGCCTGATATCATTTCCCCCGGATATATGGTGGTCTTCTTCAGGTAGCCCTCCTCTTTCGCCTCTCTTTCCGAGAGAAGCCTGTCGTTATATGCGGCAATTCTCTGGCTTGCGATGAGTTTAGCCTGATAGGCGGCCGCCGCGTTATAGGTCGTTGTCGTTGACGTTGATGTTCCTTGGTATGACGTTTTCTCTGATGCCGTGCCGTTGGCATACGCGTTGTTTGCTCTCAGCGAGGCCAGGTAAGTCGATGAGGAGTTGCCGTTATATGATGTTTGTGTGGATGAGGTCGTGTACCCAGCCTTTGCCGCGTCACTGTTTTCTCCCCACTCATTTATGGCCATCCAGAAGTTCTGCCTGCGTCGCACTGTTTTCATGTATTCCTGCGATGTAAGCACCCTTAGAGGCTTCTCCTTGCCGTAAACATCTATCAGCAATATACTTATCCGCGCAGGGTCGAAGTCTATGGGAAACATCGAGTTGTTGGCGATGACCAACTGTATCTCATGATATTTGCCATAGTCCTTAACCTTGGTGGTTTTCATGCATATTTCTATGCCGTTCTTGTTGTAATAAGGCCATGCGGCACCATTTATATATTCCGTTTTCCTTTCCGCCACCCATGGGCTCTCATATATCGGCTGGTCGTCAACAAGACTTACTTTGCTACAGCAACCTTCCGAATTGGAGAGGTAGTAATAATCGTATCGTGGTCTGCCGTTCCTGTACTCAATCTGTGTGCAGCGGTCGTCATCTACCGAGAATTCCGTGTAGATACCGTCGAGTTCGCCGTCTTTATAATATGCGTGCTTCAGGATTGTGCCGTCATCGTCATACTTCGTATATTCTCCGTTCAGGACACCGTCTGTGAATGTCCTTTTCAGGAACACAGCCCCCGACCTGTAATAGGTGATGCACTCTCCGTCAAATCTGGAGTTGTTGTCATCGTATTTGTCTATATAAGTATATCCCCCTTCCTCCGCCAATCCTCCAGAGGAGGCATAGTAGTCCCTGTAAATCTTACGGAAGTTCTCGTCTTTCGGTATAGACACGATACGGTAATACGTCGCGAACGCTTTAGAATCCACTCCTTTCGAATCTTTGTCATAATACAACGTGTCAATGGCATTCTGTCCGAAAGACTGCGCGCTTGCGAGTAAGCACAATGTTAAAGCGATGGTTCTCATGGTTTGTTTTCCCTCTTTCTTTATGTCCTCCAGTTGCCACAAGGACTTTATAAACACGGAGGCGTGGAACTGTACGCCACATCTTAATGTACAGGCCCTGAGAAAACCCTTGTAAGCAGACATAGGAATAACAGCCCCACGCTATAACGCGGAAGCCGTCACATCATCTCTTGCTTACAATCGTTGAAGTTTCTCAGGCTTCGTACACACAAGAAGAAGACATAACGCCTCTATTTAGCAATAAGATGCCGACGGCATACACCGCCAGCGTTGCAAAGATAAGCATTATTCCGCAGATTCAAAGCCGACCCACTCAAATAAATCTCTCCCAGCCCTCATAGGGTCAAGCCGCAGTTCTTCAGCAGTTATTTGCCACTAATCGCAGGGAACATACCTTAGACAGGCAAAGATACATCATTTGGCGCACGTTCATGCTGTATAGACTGTCCCACACTGTCCCAAGTGTCTCACTGTCCCAACTGGGACACTTGGGACAGCTGAGACAGCCGGGACAAGCAAAACGAAACAGAAAAGGCAAGGCTTCAGAGACCCATTAGCACAGGAGTAGTGCGAATAACCCCGCATTTGCATTCTAAGCCACTTTTACGCGGTGTACGGTCCAACCTACGCTAATGTGGAGTAAGTGTCTTAAAATGCATAAAAAGTGGCTTAAAAGTACTATGGCGATGAGCGTTCTCCTGCATGGTATTGTTGCGCATAGCTGAACAGTGTTGCCCCATACGTTCGCACAGACAAAGCATTGTTGAATGACACTGTACGCTCATTTGGGCAACTTCACGATAGGCAAGAGTAAGTTCAGACCGAGAAGTGTATCAAAAGTGTATCAATTTAACGAAACTAATAAACATAAATTGCTATAAAACAATTGATTATATCTTTCCTTTGTGACCCCGGTGGGATTCTAACCCACGACTTTCAGAACCGGAATCTGACGCTCTATACAGCTGAGCTACGGGGCCTTAACGGGCGCAAAGTTAAGGAAAAGAACTGGGAATGGCAACTTCTGACTGAGATTTTATGAAGATATGACAGTTGGGGTCTTGACATTATGAATTATTTTCTCTAACTTTGCACATCAAATTGTAAACATTAGATTAGGAATATAGAAAAAGAGATATGAGTAAGCTTGCAATTCCTGACAATTATCGCCCCATGCTTGACCTTAAGCAGACAGAGTTGGCGATAAAGAGAATTAAAGACTTCTTCCTTCACAGCCTATCCACAGAATTGCGCCTGCGCCGAGTGACGGCTCCCCTGTTCGTGCAAAGGGGCTTGGGCATAAACGACGACTTGAACGGAGTGGAGCGCCCCGTGGCATTCCCCATAAAAGATATGGACGACGCTATAGCAGAGGTGGTGCACTCGCTGGCGAAGTGGAAGAGAGTGACGCTGGCTGACTACGAGGTGGAGAACGGATTCGGAATTATCACAGACATGAACGCTATACGCGCGGATGAGGAGCTGGATAACATTCATTCTATATACGTGGACCAGTGGGACTGGGAGCGTGTGATGGGCAAAGAGGACCGCAACATAGACTTTCTGAAGAAGATTGTGAACAAGATATACAGCGCCATTCTGCGCACTGAGTTCTACATCTGCGAGACGTATCCCCAGCTGGAGGCGTTCCTGCCAGAGGAAGTGCATTACATACACAGCGAGGAACTATTGCAGATGTATCCCGCCATGACAGCGAAGGAAAGGGAGGATGCCATCTGCAAGAAGTACGGGGCTGTGTTCGTCATCGGCATAGGCGGCAAACTTAGCGATGGGAAGGAGCACGACCTGCGCGCCCCTGACTACGACGACTGGAGCACGCCTAACCAGGACGGCTACAAGGGGCTGAATGGTGACCTGCTGGTTTGGTATCCTGTCTTGGGCAGAAGCATAGAACTATCGTCGATGGGAATAAGGGTGGACGCTGAGGCGATGAACCGCCAACTGGCCATTCAAGGCAAGGAGGAGAGGAAACAACTCTACTTTCACCGCCGTCTGCTGGAAGGCTCGTTGCCTCTGAGCATTGGCGGAGGCATAGGACAGAGCCGCTTGTGCATGATATTGCTGCACAAATGTCATATTGGAGAGACACAGGCAAGCATCTGGCCAGAACAGATGCGTGAGGAGTGCCGCAAAGCAGGAGCTCCTCTGATATAAATTAATCAGTAGTTACACAATGAGAAAGGAGGCGCACCGTGATGGTTGCGCCTCCTTATTTTCGGTTAAGTCTCAGTCTAAAATTTCCACCAAGGTCGCTTTTTCCTGCGTCTCTCCTCTCTTTCTTCGTGGGTGAGGAGCACTTGCTCTATGGTCTTGTGCTCTTTTATCATCTGATAAATGGTGCCCCAGTCCGGCATGCCCCCAATGTTACGGTCGTCTATGAACCGGTCTACCCTGAGCTTTCGGCTGTAGTGCTGATCAGTCTGGGCATTTTCCCCAGGATAGTTCTCGTTGACGGCATAAAACACCAGTCCGCGCTCGCTGCACCAGTCCACCGCCTCCTGCAAAAGTTCTCCCTCTCTCACGCTCCAGAGGAGTATCTGGTGTCCGTCCTGTATGAGGCGGCGCAGAGTCTCCACGGCAAAGGGAATCTCGCGGCCTATCTCGGGATAGTGGTCACGCACGATGGTTCCGTCGAAGTCTACTGCTATTGTCATCAGTTTATGTTGAATATTAGCTTACTCTACTCACTTTGCATAACTAACACTGCGTGTCTCGCGGATCACGGTTATCTTCACCTGTCCGGGATAAGTCATCTCGTTCTGTATCTTCGTCGCTATCTCGCCTGAGAGCTTTTCTGTCTGTTTGTCGTCTATCTTGTCCGCACCCACTATGACGCGCAGCTCACGACCTGCCTGAATGGCGTATGTCTTGGTGACACCAGGGTAGCTCATGGCAATGTTCTCAAGGTCGGTGAGGCGCTTTATGTATGCCTCCACAATCTCTCGCCTTGCACCAGGGCGTGCACCACTGATGGCGTCGCACACCTGCACGATTGGCGCTATGAGAGTCTCCATCTCCATCTCGTCGTGATGTGCGCCAATTGCATTGCAGATATCGGGTTTCTCCTTATATTTCTCTGCCAGGCGGGCTCCATAGAGAGCGTGTGGCATCTCTGGTTCCTCGTCGGGCACTTTGCCAATATCGTGCAAAAGTCCCGCGCGACGTGCCTTCTTCGGGTTTAGCCCAAGCTCACTTGCCATAACGGCGCAAAGGTTCGCTGTCTCACGGGCGTGCTGCAAGAGGTTTTGCCCATAGCTGCTGCGGTACTTCATCTTACCCACGAGGCGCACAAGTTCGGGGTGAAGACCATGGATGCCAAGGTCTATGGTGGTACGCTTGCCTGTCTCTAAAATCTCGTCCTCCACCTGCTTCTTCACCTTAGCCACGACCTCCTCAATGCGTGCGGGATGTATGCGTCCGTCGGTCACCAGCTGGTGTAGAGCCAGACGGCATATCTCGCGGCGGACCGGGTCGAAGCCGCTTATCACGATGGCTTCTGGCGTGTCGTCCACAACTATCTCTGTTCCGGTGGCTGCCTCCAAGGCGCGTATGTTGCGCCCCTCACGGCCAATGACGCGTCCTTTCACATCGTCGTTGTCAATGTGGAACACTGTCACGCTGTTCTCCACGGCAGTCTCAGTTGCCACTCGCTGGATGGTCTGTATGACTATGCGCTTTGCCTCGCTCGTGGCTGTCATGCGAGCATCGTCAATAATGTCGTTAATGTAAGCCTGCGCCTGAGTCTTTGCCTCGTCTTTCAAGCTCTCCACGAGGCGTTCCCTTGCCTCTGCCACTCCAAGTCCGGAGATTTCCTCCAGTTTAGTGCGTTCCTGTTCCAGCAGGCTGTCCTGCCGCTGTTGCAGTTCCACTTCCCTTTGCTCAAGCGCGCTCTGCTTGTTCTCCAAGCGTGTGCGCATGTTCTCGTTTTCCTGTTTGCGGCGGTTCAGTTCGTCCTGCCGCTGGTTGAGGCTCTGTTCTTTTTGCTTGATGCGGTTTTCGCTTTGCTGAATCTGCTGGTTGCGCTGCTGCACCTCTTTCTCCAGCTGCGCCTTCTTGTTAAGGAACTTCTCCTTCACCTCCAGCAGTTTCTGTTGTTTCACCACCTCGGCTTCCTGAGCCACTTCTTCTTTCATTCGCTTCTGGTGCGATGGCAGGATCATGCGATAAAAGACAAAAGCCCAAATCCCTATGACCACCACGACAACACAGACGGCTGCAATAATGTATGCCATATTTTCTTTTTTAATAAAATAAAAACGCACCTGTCTCACCGTTGGGCTGTTATGGAGCGCTCGCTCCCCCTGAAGGTGAATCCAGTGCGTCGGAAATTGTTAAACGTATAAATATATCTCTCTTGTCACCTCACACTCCGTGGGGGAGAACCTTCTCAACGTCAGCCAGCAGGCTTTCGATGACGGTGACCACGGGCGTGGTGCTTGCTTCGGACTCTTTCCTTTTCAGACTGACCGCGATATCCAGCATAGTCATCATGAGATAAGTCTCATTTACCTGTCCGGGATACCTGTCGGAGTAGAATTGGTATCTCTTGTTAATGAGCTTTTCTGCCTCACGGTAGTAGAACTCATCGGCACGCGCCACGTTCATTTGGAAGCGGCTGTTGCCTATCCTCAGCGTTATATGCAATATCTCACTCTGCCCAGCCATATTCCCTTATGACTTCAACAGGGCAATACATTCATCAACTTGTCGCACCAGATTGGCAAATCGGCGATGGGCCGCACGAGAGTCTCCTTCGCTAAGCTCCATGACCTTTGCAATCTTCAAATTGGCATACTTCGTCGACAGCTCAAGACATCGGTGTTCGAGTTCGGTGTTCCTTTCCTCGCATTGCTTAAGTGCCGCTTTCAGGGAGTCGTTGTTTTGCAGCAATGTCTGATACTGCAGTATCAACTGTCGCACTCTCGTTTGCAAGCGCTCCAACAAAGCTTCTTCGTCCCTTGCCATCGGCTCAAATTACGCCTTTGTTGCCACAAAAGTAGCCATTAATTGTCAACAAACAAAATATTTCCGTGCAAAAATTATTGCTTATCGTCATCTATCTTGGCACGAGGCTCTTTCTTGGCCAGCATGAGTATAGTGTGTCCGTACTCCACCATCCAGTTCTCCGTATATCCGAGCCTGCCCTGTGCCTTGCGCACAGCCACCACGCACTTCCTCATTCCGTCGTCTTTCCAGTCGTTGCTGGTGAGCACTTCATGTACGGTTTTCTGGGTCATTTTCAGCAAAGCCTTGTGGAAGAACGAGGGCAGGCGCAGCTTCCATTGCATCAGCTGTCCGAGGGAGAGCATAAGGTTTTGCGAGAAGTCCTGGAAGATGAGCAGATATGGCTGCATGTCCTTCAGGCTGCGGCAGCGTTTCTTCACGCTCGAGTCTATCTCGTTGAAGAAGTTATCGCTCACTCCATACATCTCCGAGAGCATGCGCTGGCAGCGTTTCTTCTCGCCCACTCCCAAGCGGTTGTTCACCGTCTGCACTTTCAGACTTTGTTTGAACACTCTCAGATCTGGCAGCAGAGACAGGTTGGTGATGCCTAACTGGCTTGCCATGATGGCTTGGAAATACACACGTATCAGGGTCATGAAATCCTCCATTCCCCCTATGCGGAAGTCGTCTTTCTGCTTCCGCTTGAATAAGTTACTGAATATAGACATCCTTGTTACTCGTTGGTTTTAATCTTGAACAATATGTTTTCTTGTATCTCTAATTCTGAGAATTGTTTTCAGCACGATGCAAACGTCCAGCCAGAACGTCCAGTGATTGGCATACCATAGGTCGCAAACGAGGCTTTCCTGCATCTCTTCTTCCTCCACTCTTTTCATCCACGCCAGGCTTGCCATGCCTGGTTTCACTATGCAGCGTGTGCCTTGTTCCCTTGCCAAGTCGCGGTATTCCATGGCGTTTTGGGGAGAGCGGGGGAGAGAGCCAACCAGGCTCACGTGCCCTACAAGCACGTTTATGAGCATGGGTAACTTGCGCAAGGGCCCTCTTATGCAGCGGAACATCAGGCAGCCAAATTCCTTGCTCCTTGTGCCGCCTACCTTATAAACAGAGTATACTGGTCCCCGCCTCTTCAATTTGGTGACGACAAACATGATGGTGTACATCACGGGATACAGGGTGAGCAGCAGCACTAAGGAGACGCAAATGTCAACGAGGCGCTTCAGCCAACTATCAGCCTCTAAGCGCGAGGGCAGCAGGACAGGGGAGGGTAGGGGAGAATCGTTCTCCTTATTTCTCGCTAAACGCAGGAAATAGCGCAGCACAAGCCGCCACACAAATAACAGGATGGCGAAAAAGGCAGCTAAGAGAGCCAGAAACGTGTGTGCCACCGTGAGGCCGCTGGTAAAAGTGAGAGCGGCACACGTGAGCAGGAACAGCAACACTCCGCTACGGAAGCAGGCTTGCATTATCTCGTCCACACGCAGGGAACTGCTTATCTCGGCTGAAGGCAGGAAGATAGTCAGCACCAGCTGGCACGCCACGGAAAGGAGGCAATAAAGCCAAAGCGCATCCCCATACACGTCGTGCGCAGGGGACAGCGTTCGCAAAAGGGCAAAAGCTACCAATGCGGCTACGACCACAAGAGCCAAGTCGCACACCGTAACGAGCCAAAACATCGCCGCAGGAGTCCTCTTCTCTGTCTTTCTCATCTTCCGCGCCAGTAGGCGTGAGCTGTGCCTAACTCTGCAAAATTAGTAAATAATCAGTGCATAGCCAACTTTTGCCAAGGCGAAAAAGTGCGCAGCCGTAAAATTTTATTGCCTTCGTTTTACTATATGACGGCAAAAAACATTACCTTTGCCGAACAGATAGCATAAAGCATCATGAGAAAAACCATATTATCGCTGGTCTGCCTCCTGGCATCCACGGGGCTGTGGGCGCAGATAAGCACTCTCACCGAGGATGTGGAATACAGTGTCTCTGCGCAGGCTTCAGCTGGAAACGGCGACTATGCCCCCTTCTGGTTCACGAGCAACAAGTACGGTCTGGGACCAAAGGAGAGTAACAGCGGGCTCTTCAGAGCCAATATTCACCGCGACGCCCAGGCTGACAGCCTCAAAAACTGGCGTTTTGGTTATGGAGCTGACTTCGTGGGGGCAGTAAATCACGAGAGCAAGGTTGTCGTTCAGCAGCTTTATTTCGACTTCCGCTTCAAGGCCATACAGCTTAGCGTGGGGCAGAAGGAGCGCCCTCTCGAACTGAAGAACCAGCAACTCAGCTCTGGTGGCATGACTACAGGCATAAACGCCCGCCCGGTGCCGCAGATACGTCTCGAACTGCCCGACTTCTGGCATATACCCAGAACAGGCAAGTGGCTCGCCATCAAGGGACACGTGGCATACGGCATGTTCACCGACAACAAATGGCAGGAGGCAAACGCTGGAGCGGGAGGGCACTACACCAACAACGTGCTCTACCACAGTAAGGCTGGCTTCCTGCGCATAGGCAACCTTGACAAGTTTCCCGTCACGCTTACTGGCGGTTTCGAGATGAGCGACCAGTTCGGAGGCAAGGCTTGGAACGTCATTATGCGTGATGATGACAACACTGGCTTCACGGGAAATTATGTGCAAGGCAGCCACAACCTTAAGGCTTTCTGGCACGCCTTCATCATGGGCGGCTCAGACGCTGCCGACGGTGACTACAAGAACATAGAGGGGAACCACCTTGGCAGTTGTCACGTGCGTG
>JAJPYT010000200.1 GCA_021204845.1 Prevotellaceae bacterium
TCGGCACTCACTCCTTACTTGTTCCTTAACCGCAGGCCATAAAGGCCCGCGGCTACCAAAGGGGAGCACCTTCGGCGCTCTTACCGTTTGCGGATTAGCTTCGCTGAGGGTTTATCTTCGATGAGGGCCTCGCCGTTCACCGTTCCTCATTTTGACACACCCTCGGACCGCTTGCGTTTTCCCATTTTGACACACCCCCTACCATTGTGGAGTGCCCTCGCCCCTCGGACCGCTTGCGAAACTCAACGAATTCCATTTTGCCCCCTCAAACCGCTTGCGTTTTTATGGCGATTTCTCATTTTGACATGCCCTAAAGGGTAAGGACGTGGCTCAATGGATTTTCACGTGTCCGTTTGAGCGCTTCGTGAAAGTTAGCTTGCCCTTTCGCAACTGGTGGGTGCTGTGGTCGAAAATTTTGCTGCTGTCGAAGGCTTGCCCGTCCACCCTTACCTCGAAGTGCAGATGCTCGGTGGAAGCCCTGCCTGTGCGGCCCACTATCGCTATGGGCTGACCTGCCACTACCCATTGCCCCTGCTGCACCAGATTCTTGCGGTTATGCCCGTATGCTGTCTCCAAGCCGTTGGCGTGACGGATGAGCACGAGATTGCCATAGCCCGAGCGGGACTCCGAGAGAGTGACCACACCGGCAAAAGCGGCATAGAGCGTGTCACGTGCCCCAGCGGTGGTCTTCAGGTCTGTGCCGGCATGATGGCGGCCGTCGCCAAATGAGCTTATTACTTTCGCGCCAGGGAAAGGATAGTGCCAGTCCTTGGAGGCATAGACTGAGAAATCAACCGTGAACTGCTTCCGGTTGGCAAAGGGGTTTTTCATAACCTCCTGCTTAAGCGACTGCAAGTCGTCGTCGTTATAGGCTTTCGTGGCGGTACTGTTATGTGTGGCAGCACAGGCGCAAGCCAGCAACAATGTCAGAGAAAGCGCTTTCACAGGGCTATATATCGTCATGCCAAACCCTCCTTAATCATGATGCAGTTGATGTTTCTCCCCGTGTCTGCCCCGTCTCTTCTGGCGCTGTAGAACATCGGGGAGCGGAAAGTGCAAGTACCGTCTATGTAGATATCGCCAACTCCGCACTGCTCCATGAGCCAAGTGCTTGCCTCCGTGAGGTCTATGTGCCAGCGCTTTAGCCGCAGGACTATTCTCTCCATAGGGAAGCCTGCCGTGCGGAAAGCCTCGTAGACCTCGTCGCCCACCTCAAAAGCCTCCCTGGATATTCCTGGTCCTATGATGGCGTGAAGGTCTGCCCCGCGAGAGCCCATGGCTTCTATGGTTTTCCTTACAATCTGTCTCACCGTGCCCCGCCATCCAGCATGTACTGCCGCCACGCGGCGCTGACGAGTGTCGAAAAGCAGCACAGGAATGCAATCTGCCGTTTTCACAGCCAAAGGGAGACCTGGCACATCAGTAAAGACAGCATCAGTGGCTTCGGGTCGCCCTGGGCGGCTCAACCATTCCACGTGGTCACCATGCACCTGCCGCGGCAGTCCCAAGCTCTCCAGCGGCAAAGGAAAGGGCTCAATGCCAGTGGTGAAAGCCTCCAGCCACGGTGGAGTGTCATATCTCCTCATAGTCGAAGTCCTCCAACTCCTCTATCTCCTCGACAGTCTTATCTCTATGCACCATGGCGTTTTGGCTCGCGATGTCCTCTGGAACTGTGGGGGACAGGTCATTCATCTTATTGCTTTCACTGTTCAGCTCGCTCCAGAGCAGGTCTTTCAGTTCGGTAAGTCCCAAGCCCGATATGGAGGAGATAAACACGTGCGGCACATCAGCGGGCAGGTTTGCGGAGAGCATCGACATCAACTCCTCGTCCAGCAGGTCACACTTCGTTATAGCCAGCACTCGCCGCTTGTCGAGCATGCCAGGGTTGAAAGTGGCCACCTCGTTCAGCAGAATGCCGTATTCCTTCTTTATGTCTTCCGTGTCGCCAGGCACCATGAAGAGCAGCAGAGAGTTCCTCTCGATATGCCGCAGGAAGCGCAGTCCCAGTCCCTTGCCCTCGCTGGCTCCCTCTATGATGCCAGGGATGTCAGCCATCACAAACGAGCGCCCCTCGCGGTAGCTCACTATCCCAAGCGAAGGCTCCATGGTGGTGAAGGGATAGTCGGCAATCTTGGGCTTCGCCGATGAGAGAGTGCTCAGTAAAGTACTCTTGCCGGCGTTGGGAAATCCCACGAGCCCAACGTCGGCAAGAAGTTTAAGTTCAAGTATCACCGTGCGTTCCTCCATGGGCTCACCCGGTTGTGCAAAGCGTGGAGTCTGCCTTGTGGAGGTGCGGAAGTTCCAGTTTCCCAGTCCGCCGCGTCCACCTTTCAGCAAGAGCGCCACCTGCCCGTCGTATTTCACCTCGCAGAGATACTGCCCCGTCTCGGCATCGTAAGCCACCGTGCCGCATGGCACATCAACGTAGCGGTCCTCTCCGTCGTGCCCCGTGCTACGGCTCTGGCCTCCATCGCCTCCGTTACCGGCGAACACGTGCCTCTCGTAGCGCAGGTGCAGCAGCGTCCAGTAGTTGTGATTGCCTCGCAGATAAACGTGTCCCCCTCTGCCTCCGTCGCCTCCGTCGGGCCCACCGTGCGCCACGTATTTAGCGCGGTGCAGGTGCGCACTGCCCCTGCCGCCCTTGCCCGAGCGGCAGCAAATGGTAACGTAGTCGACGAAGTTGCTCTCTGCCATATCTTACAGAGCCATAGGGGGATTGCGCCTCTCTGCACGAGGCGCAACACATCCCTGTCCTTAGGCGTTTTCCTTGTCTATCAACTTATAGATAGCCTCCATAATCAGCTCCTTGCTGGGATACTCTGCCCAGGAGAAGGTGTTGCGGATGCCCTCTTTCTCGAACCAGTCAGCCAGAGGGGCTGTCTGTGTGCGGTATACCTCGAAGCGGTTGCGTATGGTAGCCTCGTTATCGTCGGCGCGACCCTGCTCAATAGCGCGGTTCAGCAAGCGTGCCATCAGCACATCCTCATCCACAATCAGCTCTATCATCATGCCCATCGAGTCGCCTCGCTCCGCCAGCATGGCCTTCAGCTCCTCTGCCTGATGTATGGTGCGGGGGAAACCGTCGAATATCACGCCCTTGCCCTTTGGCTGCGCGTCGTAGGTCTTAGCCAGTATGTCCACCATCAGCTCGTCTGGCACCAGCTTTCCCTCTGCCGTGTAGCTCTCGGCTATCTTGCCAAGCTCGGTGCCGTTCTTAATCTCCGCGCGCAGCACGTCGCCCGTGCTGATATGGCTGATTCCATACTTCTCCGTGATCAAGTCGCTGTAAGTTCCCTTTCCGCTGCCAGGAGCGCCGAAAATAATAATGTTCTTCATAAATCTTGTTTTTACCTTAAACTTTTTTTATTCGTTAATAATAGAGTATATATCTCTCAAGTTTCTTCCTCGTCCGTCGTAGTCCAGCCCGTAGCCCACCACGAAATCGTCTGGTATTTCCATGGCACGGTAGCGTATCTTAAGGTCGGTCTGCAATTTCCCTGGCTTAAGCAGCAGGGTGCAAATGTCAACGCTGGCTGGCTCGTGCGCCTTTAGGGTTTCCAGCAGGCGGGTCATCGTCAGGCCCGTGTCTACTATGTCTTCCACCACTATCAGCTCTCTGCCTCTCACGTCCTCGCCCAGCCCGATAAGCTGCCTCACCTTGCCCTCGCTGTCCGCCCCGTTGTAGGAGCTCAGTTTCACGAAAGAGACTTGGCTCTCAAGCGTCACAGCCCTCAGTAAATCAGCGGCAAACACGAACGCTCCGTTCAGCACCACCAGGAACAAGGGTTCTCGCCCGCTGTAGTCCCTGCTTATCTCAGCCGCCACACGCTCCACCTCCTTCTGAATCCTGGAGGCAGGAACAGAAATCGCGAATTTCTTGTCCCCTACTCTTATTGTGTCGGTGTTTGATGGGCGCAACATTTCGGCAAAGTTACGAAAATAATATCAATCCGTAGCCATAAATATGGTTTTTTCTGTATCTTTGCGATATGTTAGTGCTAACTGGTAAACAATTCCGTGAACTGGACGCTTACACCATCGAGCACGAGCCAATCGCCTCGGTGGACCTCATGGAGCGTGCCGCAAGGGCGCTTACCGAGTGGGTGGCAAAGCGCTGGAGCGCACCTCGGGAGATATTTGTTTTTGCGGGTCCTGGCGGCAACGGTGGCGACGGACTGGCCATGGCGCGCATGCTCTCGCAGCTGGGCTACGAGGTGAGCGCGTGGCTTTTCAACACCAAGGGTCATCTCAATCCCGACTGCGAGATAAACAAGCAGCGTCTTGCCGACCTGCCACAGGTGCGGTTCACCGAGGTAAGCCAAGGTTTCGACTTCCCCCACATTCCTGAAGAGGCGGTGGTGATTGACGCTCTCTTCGGCACAGGGCTGAGCAGTCCGCTCACTGGCGGCTTTGCCCAGTTAGTACAGAAGATTAACGCTCTTTCCTCCACCGTGGTAAGCATTGATGTTCCTTCTGGCCTGATGTGCGAGGATAACGGGCAGAACGACCCCTCCGCTGTGGTACAGGCAACGCTCACGCTCTCCATACAAGTGCCTAAACTGGCTTTTCTGCTTCCCGACATGGGAGAAAAGGCTGGCGAGTGGGAACTCGTCGACATAGGCCTCTCCGCCGAGTGCTTAGAGCGTATGCCTACCCCATATTCCATCATGAGCCAGGAGCAACTGAGGCTTCTGCTGCACCCACGCCCTGTTTTTGCCCACAAGGGCACTATGGGCCATGCCCTGCTCGTGGGCGGCTCACGCGGCATGGCAGGGGCTATGGTGCTTGCCTCCAAGGCTTGCCTTCGCGGCGGTGTGGGCAAGGTCTCCGTGCTTACGTCAGAGGCGAGCCATTCTGTGCTGCAAATCGCTGTGCCTGCGGCGGTGCTGTCTCTCACCAGCGACCTCAGCGATGACATGCCTACCACTCCGCCCGACCTCTCCCACTTCAACGCCATTGGCATAGGGCCCGGACTGGGAACCACGGAGGCTGCCGCCAGTCTGCTGCGCGCCTGTCTCTCACGCTCCAAGCGCCCAATGGTAATAGATGCCGGTGCCTTGAATCTCATAGCCTCGCACAGCGAACTGCTCCACCTCATTCCACGAGACAGCATACTCACGCCTCACCCGAAAGAGCTGGAGCGAATCGTGGGCACTTGCGGCTCGGCTTACGAGCGGCTCGCCCTTGCCATGGGGCTGGCGGCAAGGCTGCACGTTAACGTGGTCTTGAAAGGGCATTTCACCGCTGTTTGCGACCCAGCGGGGACAGTGCGCTTCTGCCCCACAGGCAATTCTGGAATGGCTACTGCCGGCAGCGGAGATGTCTTGACTGGCATCATCACCAGTCTGCTTGCCCAGGGATACCTCCCTGCCGACGCGGCACAGCTTGGCACGTGGCTCCACGGCATGGCTGGCGATTGTGCCGCTCGCCATCTCGAGGCGGAATGCATGGTCGCTGGCGACATTGTGTCCCATCTGCCGGAGGCTTTCCGTAACCTTAGAAATAAAGAAACACTCAAGATATGAAAAAACACATTTCAGTTTCGCTGTGCCTGCTGGCTTTAAGTCTCTGCGCACAGGCTCAAACCGAGGTCAGTTATTACCAGCCTGGCGTAACAGTGGAAGGCGTGACTTATTTCCTTCCGCGCACTGCCCTGCGCATAATCGTGGAGGCGGAAAAAACCGTCGTCACTCCTGGCGAACTCGCCAAATATGCCTACCGCTACATGCGCCTGCAGAACGTGCCCACCGAGGCGCAAACCACCTGGACAATCAAGAACATAACCGTGGAACCCTACGGCACGCCCGACAAGACCAAGGCATACAGCATCCTGCTTAAGGGACGGACATCCGCCCCCTTGGTCTCACTCACCAAGGACGGGCTGTTGCTCTCCATAAACGCCGAGAAACAGGAACAGCCTCTCTCCCCACTGCCACAGGGCACGCCTGCCGCCCCGCTGCCAAATGCGAGGGCATACATGAACCAGGAGATTCTCTCGGCTGGCAGCACCGCCAAGATGGCAGAGCTCTGCGCACAGAAGATTTACGACACACGCGAGAGCCGTGCCGACCTCATTCAGGGCGAGGCAAGCAACACTCCCACCGACGGCAAGCAACTCCAGATTATGCTTGACGAGATGGATGCCCAAGCTAACGCCCTGCAGCAGCTCTTCTCTGGCTCAACACAGACGAGCACGGAGTTCTTCAGCCTAACCTACGACCCCACAAAGGAAACTAAGAAGGATGTGCTGTTCCGCTTCTCCAGCGTGGCTGGTCTTGTAGATAGTGACGACCTCTCCGGCGCACCAGTTTACATAAGCATACAAAGCACTGGCTCCCTGCCCGCCTCCACCTCCAGTGCCGACAGCGACAAGAAGAAAGCCAAACTGGACAAGGGCGTGCGCTACAACGTGCCGGCGCGTGAGCAGGTGACCATCTACGACGCTGACTACGACTATTGCTCTCTCGAGGTGAGCATGGGGCAGTTCGGCAATGTGGAGATTCTGGGCGAGGCTCTCTTCGACAAGAAGACCACCACCCAAGCCTATTTCTACCAGGAAAACGGCGGACTGCAAAAGCTGGAGCAGTAAGTCTGCCCCCCTTCGCTGGAGCAGGCATCTCTCTTACTTTTGCGTGAAGTCAGTGGTTACTTTTTCGCTTTTCCACGCATAAACGATAAAAGGATAACAAGTAAGGAGGAAAAGGGAAATGCAAGTCTTACTGACCATTTTATTTGCCGCGTGTTGTCTGTCGGGCGCGCCAGACATAGGACTGGCAAAGCAATACCAGCGGGAGGCGGAGTATTATACAAGACAGGCGGCAAACTACGAGAGGGAGGCGGACTACTATAACCGCCAGGCCCAAGCCAATCTGCGCAACGCGGAATATTACTCCAAGCGGCAGAATTACGACAAGGTGAGGGATTACCAGCAGCGTGCCAAGAGAAACACCGAAAAGGCTGAGGACTACTCACGCAGGGCACGTAACGCGCGAAGCAAGGCGCAAGACTACATGAGGCGAGCGGAAAACGAATTAAGAAGAACTAAGTGACGCACCAACACCAACTATGAAAAAAATAACCAACATGACCCAAGCAGACGAGAGCGTTAAGCAACTGCTGCAAAACCTAAGAGCGCGCATGAAGGACGAAGACATTCAGCGCATAGGAGCCGCATATCAGTTGGCGGCAAAGGCTCATAACGGTCAGACCAGGAAGTCTGGCGAGCCCTACATCATACATCCCATAGCAGTGGCACGCATAGTGGCGGAGGAAATGGAACTCGGAGCCAACCCAATAATAGCCGCTTTCCTGCATGACGTGGTTGAAGATACATCTTACACCATCGACGACATAAGAGAGCGCTTTGGCGACGATGTGGCTTTTCTGGTAGACGTGGTCACAAAGAAGAAGAATGAACTCCCAGGTCACTCAAAACAGGTGGACAATTACCAGCAAATGCTTGCCTCGGTGAAATACGATATCCGGGCGCTGCTGTTGAAACTGGCTGACCGTCTGCATAATATGCGCACACTTAGCAGCATGCGCCCCGACAAGCAGATGAAAATCGCGGGAGAGACAGATTATTTCTATGCTCCCCTGGCAAACCGTTTAGGAATGTACCACACCAAGACGGAACTGGAGAATCTCTCGTTCCAGTATCGCTGCCCACGGGAATATGCTTCCATCTACACCCAGCTTGAGCACGAACGGATGGAACGCCAAGACGAGATAGCCCGCTTTACCGCCAAGGTTCAAAAGTTGCTCAGCGGCAGCGGCATAGTGGTCCGCACCGAAGTGCGCTACCGCATGCCATACAGCATCTGGCGCAAGATGCAAAACAAAGGCTGCGACTTCAACCACGTGGACTACAAACACTACGTCCGCATTATCTACACCACCGAGACCCCACAAGAGGAGAAGATGCTCTCTCTGAGAATCTACGCCACATTGACCGACCACTTCAAGGAACGACCTGGCAGTTTGGCCAACTACATTGACGCGCCTAAGGAGAACGGCTACCAGAGTTTCCACGTCAAGTTGCTCAACGCACAAGGCGAGTGGGAAGAGACTCACATCTCCTCGGAACGCATGGTTAGGGCGTCACGCTTGGGCTGCACCGCCGAACGCACGGAAGAGAACCTCCAGGCCTGGATAGACAAGTTCCGCGATGTGCTGCAAGACATAGCCTCCCACAGCGGAGAGATAGACTTCATGGACGGTGTCACCTCCTCGTTCTACTACGATGACATATTGGTGTTCACGCCCGAAGGAAGGGGAATAATCCTGCCCAAGGGAGCCACAGCCCTCGATTTTGCTTATGAAATACACAGCGAAGTGGGTAACCATGCCTTTTTCGCCCGCATCAACGGCAAACTTACGAGCGTTACCACACAACTCAACCGTGGCGACTGCGTGGAAATAGGCACCCGTGACGAAGCCTGCCCCCACCCAGAATGGCTGGACCACGTGCTCACCTACAAGGCGAAACGCAACCTGCGCAGCTACTTCGCGCATCTGCCCAAATTGGAATATAAGCGCTGCCCCCTCTGTCACCCCCTTCCCGGCGACGAGGTGGTTGGTTTCTCAGGCAGCGATGGCAGCCTCACCCTGCACAAGCGCGACTGCCCCACAGCTATCCGCCTGGCCTCGCAGCAGGGCGATTCCATAAGTTGCGTCAACTTCACGGAAAGCAAGAACTTTCTCTATCCTGTGCGCATAAGAATCAGGGGCATAGACCGTTATCACCTGCTTAGCGACATGGTTGCCTGTGTCACGGAAAGACTTCACCTCGGCATTGAGAAACTTGTCACCGAAACTATCGACAATATAGTCGAATGCACAGTGTACTTCTCTGTTCACTCCGCGGATGAGCTTCACGAGGCCATAAGCTCCATCTCGCGGATACCAGGAATTGACGAGGTTCACCGCGTCTCAGAGCCCGCCACATGACGAGGTGTGGATTCCATTCCTCCCAAGTTTTTCCCTGTCCAGTGAAAGGTATATAGGTAGGTCTTTCTGGTTCGGTTATTGGTAGGCGGGAAGGCGGGAAGGCGGGC
>JAJPYT010000161.1 GCA_021204845.1 Prevotellaceae bacterium
GCCGTCGAAGTCTCCTCCCATGCGGTCGCCACGGCCCTCCATGTCTGGCATGTTGCCTCTGCCCCTGCCTCCCATGCGCTGGCCGAACTTGCCGAAGCGGTAGGTGAGAGCGAGCATCCAGTAGCTGTTCACTGTCTCTGAGCGGCTGTCGGTGCGTGAGGTAGCCGAGATGTTGCGGTTAACGTCGTCGCGCCGGTTGAGTATATCGGTGGCCCTGATGCTCACGGTAAGTTTCTTCCCCTTAAGGAAGCGCTGGCTGAGTGTGGCGTTCCATATCAGCTCGTTGGTGTTCATCGAGGCGTCGCTGTAGCCCCTGCGGCTCTGCTCGCTCATGTCGGTGGAGAACGTCATGCCCCAGGGGAAGGTGATGTTAGCGCTGCCGCCGTAGGAGAAGCGGTAGGTGTCGAGGTTGGAGGCGCTTGAGTTGGTGCTGCGGCTGTAGTTATATTGTACCGAGGAGTTGGCATTGGCTTCCAGCTGGTAGCCGCTGTCCCAGTCGCGGCGGTAGGTGATGCGAAGTCTCTCGCTCGCGCTCAGTCCCTTGGTCTTGTTCTTCACCGTCTCGGAGGTGGCGCTGCGGTAGACATAGCCCACGCTGTTGGTGGCGGAGCCTTGGGTCTGCGTGTTTATGCGCCAGTTCTGCTTCTCGCCCAAGGCCGTGTTGAAGTTGTATGACGCGCTGCCGTTCCAGTTGCCGTTCACGTTCACGGGCTTGGTTATGCGGCCGCCCGTAAGGTCGTCATATTCCGTGCGGTTGGTGGTGGAGTTCTGCGTGGTACGGAACTGCACGTTCAGCGCCGACGTGCGCTGTGTGGCGAGCACGGTGCGGCGGTAGTTGGCCTGGAACTGCTGGGTGAATGAGGGCTTCAGGTATGGGTTGCCGAGCTGTATGTTCAGCGGGTCGGCGTTGGAGAGCGTGTCCGGTATGAGGTCGGTGATGTTGGGCTGGCCCGTGCTGCCGTTATAGCGTATGTCCAGTTGCTCCTGACGGCTAAACTTGTAGCGGAAGTTGAGGGTTGGGGAGGCGTTCACCACGTTCTGCTTTACCTCGTAGTGCTTCGTGCCCTTGGTGTAGTCCACCGTGTTTATCTGGGGCTGCACGTTCGCCCCTATAGTTAGCTGGTAGAGGGTGCGGTTCACGCGCAGCTGGAGGCGGAAGTTATGGTTCTGGTACGTGTTGGTGGTATAGTTGCACTGGTCTATGTCGGGCGAGGAGAGGGAGGGGAAGCGGCGGTAGTTGGTGTTGTCTATGCCATAGAGCTCAAAGGGCTGGTAGTCATCCATCCAGTCGAAGATGCTGCTTACGGTGCGGTCGCGGTCGCTGAAACGGTAGCTGTACTGGTAGCTCATCTGTAGGTAGATGTTGTAGCCCACGGGTTCGCTGTAGCTCAGCTGCGCGGATATGTTCTTGTTCTTCTGTGGCGAGTCGTCGTACTGCACCTTATGGTATAGCGAGTCCTCTCCGCTAAGGGCAAGCAGCTGGTAGTAGTCTATCTGACTGTAGCTCTCGCTCTCACTCGTTGACTTCGAGTATCCTCCATTGAGGTTGAGGGTGACGTTGCGCCCGGCCTTCTGCAGTCGCTTGTTTATTTGCAGGGAGGCGCTCGCGTTTATCTCGTCGGAGGTGCTGTGGTTGGCGTTCAGCTTGTGGTTCACGCCTATGCTGTCGCTCAGCTGGCGGTATTCGGTGAGTGGGTCGGCAGAGAGCAGGTAGGGGTCGTCGCTGAAGGCCGCGCTCTCGCTGTTGCTGCCGCTACGGTTGTCGCGGTAGGAGAACTCAGGGCGGAAGAGTATGTTCCACGTCTCTTCGGGTTTCCACTCCACCTTATAATTAAAGGAGAAGTTGTTGGAGTTGTTGGAGTTCTTGTTCCATGAGTTGTTGTATGCCGCGGTCTGGTTCTCGAAGCTCTGGCTGTTGCTCCACCTCTCGTTGCCTCCCTGCGAGAACTGTCCGTTGGCGCTGCCGTTAAGCTCCACCTTGCTGTTCTCCCAATTCATTGTAGCTCCTATGGTCTGGCGGTCGGTCATTCCGTCGCCGTTAGTGTTGTTGCCGTTGCCCACCAGCGAGAACTTCTGCTCGTTCTTGAATCGGTTCACCATGGCGCGCCCGCTATAGCGGTCGTGCGTGCCATACGACCCGTCGATGTTGCCGAACCATCCCCTCTTCTTGTCCTTTTTTATTTGCAGGTCGAGCACCGTCTTCTCTTCTCCGTCGTCTATGCCTGTGATGCGCGCCATGTCACTTTGTTTGTCATACGCTTTCACCTTGTCCACTATCTCCGCGGGCAGGTTCTTCAGCACTATATCCATGTCGTTGCCGAAGAACTCCTTGCCGTCCACGAGTATCTGCGTAAGTGTCTTGCCGTTCCAGGTGTAATTGCCGTCGTCGTCCACCACTATGCCGGGCAGTTTCTTTATCAACTCCTCCACCAGTGCCCCGTCGGGCAACTTGAAGGCGTCGGCGTTGTACATCACGGTGTCGTCCACCACCACCATCTCGGGCAGCTTGCCCGTGACCGTGGCTTCAGCCATCAGCTGCGTGTCCTCTCTCATCATCACGTCGCTCACCTTATAGTTGCCTGATTTCTTGGGCAGTACCACCACAAACTTCTGCTCCTTGTAGCCCATGTAGGTTACCGCCATGGTGTAAGTGCCCGACGGTATCCCAGGCAGCAGAAACTGCCCGTTCTTTTGTGTAACGTTGCCGGAAATGAGTTTCCCCTCCTCGTCGGTTAGCCTTACCTGTGCCCCCTCGAGAGGGTCAAGGCTCTGGTTGTCGTATACTGTGCCTCGTATGTTAAGCTTTGCCGTCTCTTGTGCGCTCAGTGTGGCGCTAACTGCCAGTAGGAGCAGGATAATTATTCGTCGCATAGTTCTTTGGACACTGCCTTACTCCAATGGTTTATCTGTGTGCACAAGGAATGTGGCAATTTTCTTCTGCCGCCCAGCTCACTTGCCTTTCTCTCGTGGGGAATACTTCCTCCATGCCGGGGAGGGATAGGTGGCCACTGGCTCATACTCTATTTTCAGTTCGGGCACCTCCCACGGGCCGGGCTCCAGCATAAGGTAGGGGAACTCCCAATCGTAAAGGGGCGTTATCTCCACCTTGATGTACCCGCTGGAGACGATGCCCAAATACTTTGCGGCAGCCTTGCTTAGGTCTATAGCGAGCTTCCTCGAGAAGGGGCCCCTGTCCGTTACCTTCACTATGCACTCTTTCCCGTTGGAGGGGTTGCGCACTTTCACAAGCGTGCCAATGGGTATGGTCCTGTGCGCGCAGAAGAAACTGTCACGGTCGTACTTCTCACCGTTAGCCATCTTGTGGCCCTGTAGCTTGTCAGAATAGTAAGAGGCATTCCCTACAGTGGTTGTCGTGTCTCTTATTTCTGCCCTCAGAGGCAGTACAGCTAACAGCAAGAGGCATGCTAAGATCGTAATTCTGTTAGTTCCTATAATCATGTCTTGCAAAGTAAGACAATTTTTCCTTTGCATCCAATTATAAGACCCCGTTTATTGCCATTTTGGGTACCCTTTCGCCTCGTTTCACTCATTTCTTACGCCTCTTTAGTGCCCAATATGAAAAAAACATGGCAATTTTATCTGTTCGTTCCTTTTTATTTCATACCTTTGCGTGAGCTATGCGACAAAAACAGGTTATGAAGTGTATAAAGTATAATATTTTTGCAGTACTAATACTCTTGCTGGCGGCTGTATCCATCACGTCATGCAGCATATCTAATAAAGATTTCCTCTATCTACAAGGGTCGGAGCAGACCTATGCCGTGCCTAAGGAGATAGAGGAGGCGTTCCAGTTGACCATCCAGCCCGACGACGAGCTGGCTATCTCCGTCAGCAGTAAGGACCCTGAGCTCATAGAGCCCTTTACCAACAACGCTCTCATCGGTGCGGGCACCCATACCACACAGAACACATCCTCCGCCTCCCAGATAGCCGCCACCTCGCGCTCGGCATACTTCGTTGTGGGGCAGGACGGCTGCATAGAGTTCCCTATCTTAGGCCGCGTAAAGGCGTCGGGCAAGACCACGCGCCAGTTGGCTGACGAGCTGCAGAAGCGGTTCATTGACGAGAACTACATACTCGACGCGTCGGTCAACATCCGCCTTATGAACTTCAAGATCTCCGTGCTTGGCGACGTGAAGACACCCGGCACTAAGACGTATACCACCGAGCGTGTAAGTCTGCTGGACGCCATAGCGGGCGCTGGCGACCTGAACAGTACGGCGAACCGCCGCCCCATCCTTGTCTTGCGCGAGCAGAACGGAGAGCGTGTGGCTTACGAGGTGGACCTAAGCGACGCTACCAGCGTGTTCAACAGTCCTGCATGCTATCTGCAGCAGAATGATGTCATATATGTGCAGCCTAATAAGAGCGCCCGAATAAAGGGCAGTACAGGTTACACCTTTATATCTGTAGGCTCCACGGTGCTTGGTCTCGTGGTCTCTGTAACTTCATTAATAATAAGTTTGAGCAAGTAATATAGTATGGAAACGCAAGTTAATGCACAGCATAACCCACAGGAACCCGAACAGCAGGAGGGCGTCATTTCTTTGCGCGATATAATAGACATTCTTGTCTTCAATTGGAAGTGGTTCCTCATTTCCGCTATTGCCTGCGTCCTGTTAGCCCGTCTCTACCTTGCCACGCAACCTTACACCTACCAGCGCAAGGCCGTGATGCTGGTGAAGGACGAGGACAATCGTAACAGCCTGACTAACTTGGATGCCCTCTCGCAGTTGAGTGGCGTGGTGGTTGGTAGCAGTGTATCCAACGAGGTTTATATCCTAAGTAGTCACCAGCTCGTGCAGGACGTGGTGAAGACCATGCATCTCGATGTCCTTTACTACTATAAGCACCATCTCCAGACTGTTTCCCTCTACGATGAGAAACCCTTCGAGATACAGTTCCTCGACCTCGAGACCCTTCCCGACACGTTCTGCGTGAAGATACTGAATGAGCATGAGTGTGAGCTGAGCGAAGTGCGCATCCCCGACTCCGAGGAGGAATGGTCGCAGAAAGTACGCTTCGGGAAGGTGGTGCAAAGCCCCTCCTCGAGCTTTGTCATTTTGCCCAACGAGGAGAATATGGAGCCATTCATAGGCGAGACCATCAAGGTCATGCACCTCGACATGGAGGAGGCCACCAACAAGGTGGCTGACCGCATCTCCACCTCAACCATCGACAAGCAGAGCTCTCTGGTGGAGATCACCTGCGTGGACACGAAGATAGAGCGTGCCGACGATATATTGGATAACCTCCTCGAGGCTTATAAGAAGAGCATCATAGCCGACAAGAACACTGTGGCGCAGAGTACGGCGGAGTTCATAGACGAACGTATAAAGCTCATCGGCCAGGAACTTAGCGATGTGGAGGGCGACCTGGCAGCCTTTAAGCAGGAGAACAACCTGCTCGATGTGGCGCTAAATTCCACTAACTATCTGCAACAGAGCAGTGTTGCCCGTGAGCGCACCATACTCTTGCAGGCACAGCTGGAGGCTGTGAAATTCGTCATAGACGACATGGAGAATACCTCCGCGGGCAACAAGCTCATACCTACTGTAGGCGAGATAACAGATGCCGGTATACAGAACCAGATAACTAAGTATAACGAGCTGATGCTGCAACGCAACCGTCTGGTGGAAAACTCAGGCGAGGGCGGGCTCACGGTAAGCAATATAGATGCCGACCTTTCACAATTGCGCCAGACGCTCATCTCGTCCATGAAGGCCTATGTCGCCACGGTACAGATTCAGCTTGACCAGGCTGTCAAGGAGGAGAAAGACTTGCGGACTAACATACACTCCATGCCGCAGCAAGAGAAGAAGGCCATAGACATCTCCCGCCAGCAGGCTATCAAGGAGACCCTATACACTTACCTGCTCACCAAGCGTGAGGAGACAGCCTTGCAGCTTGCTGTCACCGAGGCGAATGTGCGTATTGTGGAGGCTCCGTTCGGCAGCAGGGACCCCATCGCCCCACGTAAACTAATCATCAGCGCAGTGGCTCTCCTTATAGGTTTGCTCATACCCTTCGGATTCTTCTGGATAATGAACATGCTTAACATGGGCGTTCGTGGGCGTAAGGACATTGAGGCTTGCACCACCATACCTATACTGGGCGAGATACCTCATGTGAGGGAGGGCTTCACTGGCGATGTGGACGCCATCAAGGAAAAGACCACAGGACCTCTTGCGGAGGCGTTCCGTATGGCGCGCTTCAGCCTTAGCTTCATGAACAAGGACGCAAGGGTAATCATGTTCACCAGTACTCTGCCCAGTGAGGGTAAGACATTCGTCTCCCGCTGCTTCGCCTATACAATAGCCATGACGGGCAAGAAAGTGGTGCTTTTAGACGCTGATATCCGTAAGCGGACGCAGAGCAAGAACCTTGGTATTCATGGGCACGATGGTCTCACTTCTTACCTGTCGGGTGCGGTAGATGACGTGACTTCCATCATCCTTAAGAGCCAGGATCCCACAATGTTCGACTTCATCCCAGCGGGTATCATACCTCCCAATCCTGCCGAGTTGCTTATGAGCGACCGTCTTGACAGGCTTGTGGCTGAGCTCCGACAAATGTATGATTGCGTTATCGTGGATAATGTTCCTGCCCAGGCTGTTGCCGATGCGGGCATTGTCAACCGTATAGCAGATGTAACCATATATGTTATACGTGCCGGTAAGATTGACCGTCGCTATCTGCCAGAGCTGGAACGTCTCCATGTCGAGAAGAAGTTCAATAATATGTGTATCCTTGTCAACGACTCGCGCACCGAGAAGAAGAAATACGGATACGGTTATGGCTACGGCTATGGGTATGGTTACGGATACGGTTATGGCTATGGATATGGGTACGGTTACGGCAATGAGGAGGAAAAGCCCAAGAAGCACAAGCGCCACAGACGCTCTTGGCTCCGCCGCAACATACTTAAGTGGTAGTCCGCCGCAAGGTTAATATAGAAGGATGCCGAGGATATCTAATTGTCTTCGGCATCCTTCTTCTCGTCCCCTCCCCCCTGTATATTCCCCGAACTACGTGCTGTCGTTTCTCCAATGACGGCTGTCATTCTCCGAGCGACAGTACGTGGCTGGCCACAGTCAGTGCGGTGATGCGCCTTAGTCAGTGCAGTGACGGAGCTTAGTCAGTGCAATAATTGGGCTTGGTCTGTGCTGTGACTGAATAGCCAATGCTATCCCTTGTGTGGTGTTAATTTCCATCTTCGTAAGGTTTTTCTTTTGGGGAAGGGTAATCCCTCGATAAAAATATCTATCTTTGCAACAGGAAGTCAAGTTTATATTGATGCATTAATCGGCGAACACTTATTTTTTATTATTAGAATCTATAAGAGCTATAGTGGAAAATTTAGACAAGCTTGTAACTGAATTATGTAAATTACCTCGTGAAACAGAATGGGTTGAGTTTAAGCATAACAATTGTGACCCTCAAATGATAGCACGAGACATTAGTGCATTGGCTAACAGTGCAGTTGTTGTAGACAGAGAGCACTCTTATATGTTATGGGGTGTTGATGACAAGACTCACGAGCTTATTGATACTAATGTTAGACTCAGACAGGAGAAAAAAGGAAATCAAGAACTTGAAAATTGGTTGAGAGGTTTACTATCTAAGAATGCGGATTTCGAAATGTCTTCTGTAGAAATTGGAGGGAAGCATGTTGAATTGTTGATAATCTCTAAAGCTGTGGGAATACCTGTTGCATTCGAGAAAGTTGAGTACATACGAGTTGGCAGTTATACTAAGAGAATAATAGAATGTCCTGCGTTACAGGCACAATTATGGGACAAACTTCGCAATGCGCAATTTGAAGAAACTTATGCGAAGACGGAATTATCTCTTAATGATGTAGTCGCGCTTTTAAAGTGTGATATATATTTTGAAAATCTAAATCTGCCGTTGCCCACAAGTGTTGACAGTTATAAGCATTATTTATTAGAGGAGGGTATTGTGGAACAACAAGATAATGGATTGTTTGCCATAACAAATCTTGGAGCAATACTTTTTGCAAAGAAACTGTCGGACTTTCCTCGATTAGGGAGAAAAGCGATCAGAATTGTTCAATATGAGGGGAAAACAGACTGATAATATTGAAAGAGTTTACTGCTAATGAGGGCTACGCAATAAGTTTTGAGAATGTTGCGAGATTAGTGGATAATCTTCTGCCTTCAAGAGAAGATATCAATACTGTTCGTCGACGCACCGTTACTATGCTGCCCTTTCCTGCTGTTAGAGAAGTTCTTGCCAATTCATTGATTCATCAGGATTTCTTTCTTACAGGTGCTGGACCAATTGTGGAAATCTTCGAAAATAGAGTAGAAGTGACAAATCCAGGAACTCCGTTAGTTAATGTTATGAGAATTGTTGATAACCCTCCCAAATCCCGTAATGAGAAGCTTGCTTCTTTAATGAGAAGAATGGGAATGTGTGAAGAACTTGGTCGTGGATGGGATAGGATGGTTATCAGTTGCGAACTGCATAAACTTCCTGCCCCGCGCATACAAGTATACGAAGAATCCACGAAGGTTTCTCTGTTCTCAAGTCTTGATTTCACAAACATACCTGTAGAAGATAAATTATGGTCAACTTATCTCCACGCATGCGTTAGATATATTGAGGATGGATCTTTAACCAATAGTTCTTTAAGAGAAAGGTTCGGCGTTGCAGAAACACAAGCTGGCAGCATATCAAGGTTAATAAGAGAGGCAATAAACAAAGAACTTATAAAACCTGTCGATCCTCAGACAGCTCCACGGTATATGAGATATCTACCAATATGGGCTTAGTTTAACTTGCTGGTAACTTGCTACGGTAAGTTATGCCAAAACGATGAGGCTTGATTTACAAGCAGATAGAACCTCGTGTTAACTTGCTGGTAATTTGCTAATCTGAGGAATATGGCAATTAATGTAATACTATAAGATAAGAGCCGCATTGCTTTGCGGCTCTTATTCTTTGTGTGGTGCCACCAGGAATCGAACCGGGGACACAAGGATTTTCAGTCCTTTGCTCT
>JAJPYT010000177.1 GCA_021204845.1 Prevotellaceae bacterium
TTTCTATAGGTATTTCGGTATTTTCGGTAATATTTTTTCAACCTGATAAAAACAAATAAAGCTATGTCACAGACAACGGTGCAACCCTCAGCGAAGCTAAACGAACTTGGGCTACCTGTTCCGCCTCTCCTGAATCTCCGCACCACCGCACCGCGTTATCGCACTGACGCGCGTGAATCAGTGCGGTGACGCGGCTTAGTTCGTGCGGCAAGCAGCCTTAGTTCGTGCTGTGATTATGCGTATACGAGAACTAAGCTGGTGTCCCCTGTAGTAGGAGCAAGTGTAAAATACACAGTTTATTGCTTGGAGAATTCAAAATAAAACACGTAATTTGCCATTTATAATTTCCGTCCCTCTACTGGATAGGGACAGGAATAGGTAGATACAAGGCAAATGAAGATGGGACAACAAGCTTTTGAATGGTTGCTCTGGGGAATGAGTGCTATGGCGGTGGTGGTGTTCATCTCTCTCTATTTCGTGCGTGCTGGTTATGGCATCTTCCGCACGTCGAGATGGGGCGTTTCTGTGGGCAACCGCCTTGGTTGGGTGCTTATGGAGGCGCCGGTCTTTATAGTAATGCTGCTTATGTGGGCTTTCAGCCCCCAGCGTTTCAGCGCGGCTCCGTTGGTGTTCTTCCTCTTGTTTGAGCTGCATTATTTCCAGCGCTCCTTTGTGTTCCCCTTCCTGATGAAGGGAAAGAGCCGCATGCCCATATCCATTATGCTCATGGGCGTGGTGTTCAATGTGCTGAACGGTCTCATGCAGGGAGAATGGCTCTTCTACCTTGCTCCAGAGGGGCTATACACCGTCGCTTGGCTCTCTACCTTGCCCTTCATGGCCGGCACTGTGGTCTTCTTTGCAGGCATGGTAATAAATATGCATTCCGACTATGTTATCCGCCATTTGCGTGAGGCGGGGGACACGCGCCACTATTTGCCGCAGAAGGGGATGTACCGTTACGTCACCTCGGGCAATTACTTTGGGGAACTTCTGGAATGGACGGGGTTCGCCATTCTCACCCAGTCGCCCGCGGCATGGGTGTTCGTGCTGTGGACTTTTGCCAATCTGGCGCCCCGTGCCCATGCCATACGCAGTCATTATCGTGAAGAGTTTGGTGTCCAGGCTGTGGGCAAGAGAAAGCGGCTTATTCCTTTTGTATATTAAAATACACTTACATAATGAGTTCTAAATTATTTACTTCAGCCTCCATAGGTCCACTTACCCTGCGCAACCGCACCATACGTTCGGCAGCGTTTGAGAGCATGTGCCCCGGCAACGCGCCTTCCCGCCAGTTGCTGGATTATCATCGCTCTGTGGCGGCAGGCGGGGTGGGGATGACCACAATCGCATACGCCGCTGTCACACGCAGCGGACTCTCTTTCGACAGACAATTGTGGATGCGCCCGGAGATTCTGCCTGGGCTTAGGGAGATAACAGACGCCATACACCACGAGGGAGCGGCGGCAAGCATCCAGCTTGGGCATTGCGGAAACATGTCACACAAGAACATTTGCGGAGAGACACCTGTGGGGGCATGCACTGGCTTCAATCTCTATTCGCCCACCTTTGTGCGAGGCTTGCGCGAGGACGAGCTGCCTGTCTTGGCGAAGGCATACGGAGACTCAGTGCGCATGGCGCGTGAGGCTGGCTTCGAAGCGGTGGAGATTCATGCCGGGCATGGTTACCTCATAAGCCAGTTCCTCTCGCCCTATACCAATCACCGCAAAGACCGCTTTGGCGGCTCATTAGAGAATCGCATGCGTTTCATGGATCTCGTAATGGAGGAAGTGATGAGTGCGGCGGGCAGTGACATTGCCGTGCTGGTGAAGATGAACATGCGCGACGGTTTCAAGGGCGGAATGGAGCTGGAGGAGTCTTTGCAAGTGGGGAAGCGCTTGGTAAGCGATGGGGCGCAGGCTCTGGTGCTTAGCGGCGGTTTTGTCAGTAAGGCGCCCATGTATGTCATGCGGGGGGCTATGCCAATACTTAGCATGACTCATTACATGGAGTCGTGGTGGCTGAAATATGGTGTCAGAATGGTAGGCAGTAAGATGATTCCCACCGAGCCCTTCCGCGAGGCTTATTTTTTGGAAGACGCGCTGAAGTTCAGGGAAATCATTACGGACGTTCCCTTGGTTTACGTAGGTGGCCTTGTGTCTCGGAAGAAGATAGACGAGGTGCTGGACTGTGGCTTTGAGTTCGTGCAGATGGCTCGTGCCTTGCTCAACGAGCCTGCTTTTGTGAACCGCATGAGAGCGGAGGAGAAGGCGCGTTGCAATTGTGGGCACAGCAACTATTGCATAGCCCGCATGTACACAATTGACATGGCTTGCCACAAGCATTTGCAGGAAAAGCTGCCGCCCTGCCTTGAACGTGAAATAGACAAGTTGGAGAAGAAATGGGTAGATTAGCTTCGCTGAGGGTTTGGCTTCGCCGAGGGTTGCACCGTTGCTGCGCTCGGCAAACCGAACAAGTTCGTTCGCTCTCGCTTGCGGCACCGTTAGCAGTCATAACAGGTGCCGATGGGGGCATGGGCACCGAAATCACCCGTGCTGTGGCGCGGGCTGGCTATAGCGTTGTCATGGTGTGCCTCACCTCCTCAAAAGGAGAGGAGCGCAGGCGCCAGTTGATTGCCGATACAGGCAACAGTTCCATTGAGGTCATGCAGGCAGACCTCTCGTCCATGTCGTCTGTCAAGCGTTTGGCTGATGCTCTCCTGCGTCGTGGCGAGCCTCTTAGTTTGCTCATGAACAATGCTGGTACAATGAGCATCAGTGGGCTCCAGCAGACGGAAGACGGGCTGGAGCGCACTGTGGCTGTGAACTATGTGGCTCCTTTCCTGCTTACCAATAGTCTTATCCCCTTGATGGGTAAGGGAACACGTGTCGTTAGCATGGTGTCTTGCACGTATGCCATAGGCAAAATCACTCCCTCTTTCTTCACACGCGGGGGCGAAGGCACGTTTTGGCGCATCCCCGTCTACAGCAACACCAAGCTGGCTCTCTGGCTCTTCACCCGTGAGATGGCTGAGCGTCTGGCACCGCAGGGTATCACAGTAAATGCGGCGGACCCAGGCATAGTCTCCACCGACATTATACGCATGCACATGTGGTTCGACCCTCTCACTGATATCTTCTTCCGCCCCTTCATACGCAAGCCCGCTAAAGGGGCAGCCACTGCTGTAAGTCTGCTCTTAGACAGCCAGTGGGAGGGCGTAAGCGGACAGATGTTCGCCTCAGAGAAGCAGAGAAAACTTGGCGATAAGTATTTGCGCCATCCACAGGCGAAACAGCTGTGGGAAGACACAAGCGCCTTCCTTAAACGCCTGAAATTGGACGGTGAGGCAGCAGAGTGATGCTTATGAGTGGTATCAAAATGGTATCATTGTCGTTAAACAAGAATCCCCGAGTCAACAGAAAAAGAAAGACTTGGGGATTCTCTTTGTAACCCGCCCGGGGTTCGAACCCGGGACCCCTTCATTAAAAGTGAAGTGCTCTACCAACTGAGCTAGCGAGTCAACCACAAAATGAAGCTGCCGTGTTAATTGACAGCGGCTGCAAAGGTACAAAAAGAATCGGCTCGAAAGAAACAAAACGGAAGTTTTTTAACGCTTCTTCCCTCATTCTCTCCCGTCAACTTATTCTGGTGACGGTCTTTATCTCCGCTATTTGTCTGATGTCGGCGCAGATGGTGCGCAGGTCGTCAGCGTCGTGCACCTCCATCTGTATCTCACCCTCGAAGATGCCGTCGTGGGTGTCGACAAGCAAGTGGCGGATGTTGACGTTGAACTGGCGGGAGAGCACGTCGGTTAGCTGGTGGAGCACGCCTATGTGGTCTATGCCGTCGAGGCGGACTGTGGCTGGGAAGAAGAGCTTCTTATGGGTATCCCACTTGGCGGCGAGGATGCGGTTGCCGTCGCTGGTCTTCAGCTTGGCTGCCTGGGGGCACTGGCGCTTGTGGATGGTGATGTGCCCTTGCCTGTCGAGATAGCCTAAGACATCGTCGCCTGGTATGGGGTGGCAGCAGGGGGCTATGAGGTAGCGCCCTATGGTCTCCTCGTTGAGTATGAGTTCCTTTCGGCGGTCGACAGTCGGGACTGCCTGGGCGGTGGGCTGTATGGAAACTGGCTCTGTGGCTGTGCCTGTAGTCTCTTCCTCCTGCTTGCTGCGGCGGAAGAGCTTGAGGTATCTGCGCCATGAGCGGTTGCCTCCAGTGCGGTGCTTGTCGTGGAGCATGTCTATGTCTTCTTTGCCGAGGGTTACGGTCTGCGCCCCGATGGCGGCGTAGAGGTCCTCCCGCGTGGCCATGGAATGGAGAAGGCAGAGCTTGTCGATGTTGAGGCTGTTGGCCTCCATATCTATCTGCTGGAAGAAGTCGCGCAGCTTATGCTCTCCCACCTTCTGCCGCTCCCGTTCCTTGCGGCGCAGAATGGCCACCACCTTGCTGCGTGCCTTGGCGGTGGTGATGAAATCGAGCCAAGAAGCCTCCACAGTCTGCTGCTTGGAGGTGAGCACCTCCACCTGGTCGCCGCTGCGCAGCACGTAGTTGAGCGGCACAAGATTGTGGTTGACCTTGGCCCCTATGCAGTGGGTGCCGAGGAAGGTGTGGATGCTGAAGGCGAAGTCGAGAGCTGTGCAGCCCGCAGGCATGGTCTTGAAGTCGCCCTTGGGGGTGACCACAAATATCTCGTTGGCGTAGAGATTGAGCTTGATGGCGTCGAGAAAGTCGATGGCGTTGGGCTGTGGATTGTCGAGAATCTCCTTGATGGTCTGGAGCCACTTGTTGAGCTCGTTCTCGCTGTCCTCGGAGGTCTTCTCGCCCTCCTTGTATTTCCAGTGGGCTGCAAAGCCCTGCTCCGCTATCTCGTCCATGCGCTGGCTGCGTATCTGCACCTCTATCCACTTGCCCGTCTTGCTCATGAGAGTGGTGTGGAGAGCCTGGTAGCCGTTTGCCTTCGGGTGGCTGAGCCAGTCGCGGAAGCGTTCAGGGTGGGGCTTGTAGATGTAAGAAGCGATGGCGTATATCTGGAAGCATTCTGCTATCTCGTTCTGAGGGTCGCGGGGGGTGAAGATGATGCGCACGGCAAGAATGTCGTAGACCTCGTCGAAGGGGATGTGCTTGTTCTGCATCTTCATCCAGATGCTGTAGGGAGCCTTTATGCGGGCCTTGAGCGTGTAGTGGATGCCCTGCTTGTCGAGCTCCTCCTTGATGGGCGCTATGAAGTCGCTGAAGGTGGAGTGCAGCTTCTCCTGTATGCCGGCAAGCTGGCCGCGTATGGTGTTGTATTCCTCTGGATGCTCGTAGCGGAAGCTGAGGTCCTCAAGCTCCTCCTTTATCTTGTTGAGTCCGAGGCGGTGTGCCAGTGGGGCGTAGATGTAGAGTGTCTCGCCCGCAATCTTGTATTGCTTGTTAGGAAGCTGGCTGCCGAGAGTGCGCATGTTGTGGAGGCGGTCGCTTATTTTCACAAGAATGACACGTATGTCCTCGCTCATGGTGAGCAGCAGTTTCTTGAAGCTCTCTGCCTGGGCTGAGGCTTTCTCTCCGAAGATGCCTCCGGAGATTTTGGTCAGTCCGTCCACTATCTGGGCTATCTTAGCCCCGAAGATGTTGTCTATGTCCTCCACCGTGTAGTCCGTGTCTTCCACCACATCGTGGAGCAGGGCGGCGCAGATGCTTGTGCTGCCAAGCCCGATCTCCTCACACACTATCTGCGCCACGGCAAGGGGATGCATGATGTATGGCTCGCCGGAGAGACGGCGCACGCCCTTGTGGGCATGGTTGGCAAAGTTGAAGGCGCGGGTGATGAGCTCCACCTTCTTGCGATGGCGGCTGCGGAGATAGGTGTCGACAAGATGCTTGAAAGCCTCTTGCACCATCTGCTCTTCGCGGGCTTCCTGGTTTATCTGCTGCTGAGTGTCCATATCATCTTATTCTTAGTTTCTGGCCAGCCCGTATGTTTGTGCCGCGCAGTCCATTTAGCCGCTTTAGCTGCGATACTGTGGTGTGGTTGCGGCTGGCAATTGCCCCAAGGGTGTCTCCCTTGCGCACCGTGACGTATGAGGCGCGCGAACTGCTTGTCTTCTTCGCCTGTGGAGCCTGGACCGGCACTTCCGTCTCGTGCTTGCTGAAGAGCTCGTCGGCACGGTGGGTGTAGACACTGTCGCCAGCCTCTATGAAAGCTGTGATTGCCTCGGGGGTAAGGCGTAGCGTGCAGGGACGCGCGGAGCCGGGGATAAGGGAAGTGCGGTATTGCGGATTGAGCGCGCGCAACTCGTCCATAGTGACTCCGCAGAGCTCGGACACTTGCTCGAAGTGGAGGTCACGGTTGACAATGATGGTGTCCGAGCCTTCGGGCAGCTGCGCGGAGGCTGGGCAGATATTGTGCTCGCAGTAATAGTTCATAACATAGTTGGCGGCTATGAAGGCTGGCACGTAGCCGCGTGTCTCCTTGGGCAGATAGGGGTAAATCTTCCAGTAGTCCTGCACTCCGCCCGCACGTTTGATAGCCTTGCTCACGTTGTTGGGACCGCAGTTGTAGGCGGCTATCACGAGCGTCCAGTCTCCGAAGAGCTCATAGAGGTCCTTCAAGTAATGGGCTGCCGCCCATGAAGATTTGATGGGGTCTTGGCGCTCGTCCACGAGACTTGTTATCTCAAGGCCGTACTCCTTGCCCGTGGTGATGACTATCTGCCACAGGCCCACCGCTCCCACACGGCTGACGGCACGGGGATTGAGAGCGCTCTCTATGACAGGCAGATATTTCAGTTCGAGTGGTAACTGGTAAGCCTCGAGGGCATCCTCGAAGATGGGGGTGTAGAAATTGCTGGCGCCCAGCATGACGGCGACTGAGCGGCGCAGGCGGGTGCAATACTGGTCGATGCACTGGCGCACAGCGTCGTTGTATGGCATCTCTATCACGTTAGGCAGGCGGCTTAGTCGTGTGACGTATTCCTCTTTAGAATATTCGGGGTTTGCTGCGGTGGTGTCGCAAGTCTCGTCGAGGGTGATGTAGTTGTGGGTGTTCCACTCTCTGAGCAGACTGTCGGTCTGGGCTGTGGTCATGCCCTCGGGCAGCGCTATTTCCTCGTTGCGCCCCGTCTGTTCGTTGTAGACGGAGAGGTCTGTCTGTGCATGCAGAAGCGTTGGCGCCGCAAGGGCGAATGCCAGGCAGGCAAAGCTAATGTATTTCTTGTCAGTCGTCATGGCTATATATGTTCGCTATATGTTATGTTCATTGTCAGAATGCCAGGTTCATTTGCAAACCGAAAGCCCGTCTCTCGCCCAAGAACGCCGCTGTAGGCGATGTGCCGAAGACAGCGGGCTCGAGGTGAAGGCTGAGGTCGCCCGATATGTCGAAGGTGCTTAGCTCCGCGTCGACGTAAGCGTCAACGATTGAGAGCCCATACACCGCTATGAAAGCGAATACACTCAAGTCCCGGTACTTGCGGTAGCGGTCTTTCTTGTTCTTGAAGATGGTTTTGAAGCGCTCTTCTTTCCCTTCTATGTTATACCCCAGAGGGAGCATCTGCTCGTAGCTCTTGGTCTCTGGGTCGTCGTCCATTATGTCGAGATAGGCTTGCGAATAGTCGCGCAGCATCATGTTGTTCCACGTCAAGGCATACATGCAGCCGAGGAAGCCTCCGTAGAAGACTGGCAATTTCCAGAACTTGCGGTTGTATATCTGTCCGCCTCCGGGAAATACTATGCCTATCCACATGGCCCGCATTGGCTCGGGCGTGAAGTTCTCCTTGCGGTCTCGCAGCAGGGCGTTGACGTTGAACGCTATGCGTGCCGTGTCGCTCACGTAGACAGAATCGGAGCGCAAGAGCGAGTCTATGCCTGCCAGCTGTGCGGAGTCCAGCTTTAGCTGGAGGACACTGTCTGCCAGTTGCACGAGTGCCGCCGTGTCTGTCGGCAACGCTATGGGCTCATCCTGGCTTTGCGGAGCTGGAGTCACCACCGTGTCGGCAGGTGTCACGTCCTGACAGAATGCCATCTCTCCTCGCAGAGACAGGAAGAGCAGCGGTACCAGAAAGAGTGTCAGCCTACGTTGTCTCAATGTCTTAACTGGTCAAGCATTTCAATAATCCGCACCAGGTCTTTCTCGCTGGTGAAGGCGATGCTGATGCGTCCGTGTCCCTTGTCGGTGCATGAGAGCTGAACTTTAGCGTTGAAGACATTGGACAGCTCCTTCTTCAACTCGGCATACTGGGCGGAGAGATTGTTTCTCTTTCCTTTCGTCTTCTTGCCGCCTGTGTTCTCTTGGCCGCTGACCACGAGTTCCTTCACTATTTGCTCCACCTTGCGCACGCTCAGGTTGTCTGCCTTTATCTGGTCGAACACCTGGTTTTGCAGCGTCGGGTTGTTAAGCGACAGCAGGGCACGAGCGTGTCCCATGTCTATCTCCCTCTTCTCGAGCGCCACCTGTATGGAGGCGGGCAGCTTCAGCAGCCGCAGGTAATTGGTCACGGTGGCACGGTTCTTGCCCACCTTCTCAGACAGGCGCTCCTGTGTGAGGTCATATTGTTCTATGAGGTGCTGGTATGCCAGCGCTATCTCCATTGGGTTGAGGTCTTGCCGCTGTATGTTCTCCACCAGCGCCATTTCCATCATGTTCTCGTCGTCCACGGTGCGTATGTAAGCGGGTATGCTGGTGAGCCCCGCCATCTGCCCCGCTCTCCAGCGGCGCTCTCCCGCCACTATGGTGTAGGTGTCGTCATCCATCTTGCGCACCGTGATAGGCTGCACCAGACCTATTTCTTTTATGCTCTCCGCCAGTTCCTCGAGGGACTGCTCGTCAAACTCGCGGCGGGGCTGGTTGGGGTTGGCTCTAATCTTGCCTATCTCTACCTCGTTGATGGACGAGGAACCCTGTGTCCTCACTTCTTCTGTGCTGATGAGGGCATCGAGACCTCTGCCCAAAGCCGGAAATTTCTTGTGTACTGCCATTTGTGTGTGTCTTTAAGGAGGCTGGCGCGCCGGCGTCACTTAAGAGGGGACCGGCAGGACAGCGGCTCCGCTTTGAACTCTTATTTCTCGTGTTTCGCTATTACTTCCCTTGCCAGCGAGAGGTGATTCTTGGCTCCTGTGGAGTCGGCGTCGTAGAGTATGCAGGGCAGCCCGTGGCTGGGAGCCTCGGAGAGCCTGACGTTGCGCTGAATCACTGTATTGAACACCAGCTCCTGGAAGTGGCGCTTAACCTCGTCGTATATCTGGTTGGCAAGGCGCAGGCGGCTGTCGTACATGGTGAGCAGGAAGCCCTCCACCTCAAGGCTGGGGTTGAGGTTCGATTTTATTATGCGTATGGTGTTCAGTAGTTTGCTTATGCCCTCCAGTGCGAAATACTCGCACTGCACGGGAATTATCACACTGTCTGCCGCTGTCAGTGAGTTCACCGTTATCAACCCCAGCGAGGGGCTGCAATCTATAAGCACGAAGTCGTAGTCCCCCCTTACAGGCTCAAGCAGATTTTTTATCACCTTCTCGCGGTTTTTCAGTTGTAGCATTTCTATTTCCGCGCCTACCAAGTCTATGTGCGACGGGATTATGTCCAGTCCCTCTATGTCGGTGGTATAGATAGCCTCACGGGCATCCACGTTGTCAATGATGCAATTGTATATGGAACAATCTACTTGCGACACGTCCACGCCTAAGCCTGACGAGGCGTTTGCCTGCGGGTCGGCGTCAATAAGTAGCACTTTCTTTTCCAGGGTGGCCAACGAGGCAGCGAGGTTTATGGCGGTGGTGGTCTTGCCTACTCCGCCCTTTTGGTTTGCCAATGCAATTATTCTGCCCATAGTTCTTTGTTATGTTTATGACCGTTTAACGCACAAATGTAATAAAAATAATGCGTGGAACATTCTAAAACCGCGAAAAGATTCACTTTTGTGTTCATAACTTGCGCCTTTTGTTGATAAATAGAGCCTTTTTCATTAGTTTTGTGTCGTGAAACCATCAGAATGCATGCGACAGAGAAAACTCATATTGGTGACTAACGACGACGGCTTTCAGTCGCAGGGTATAGCCCAGCTTGCGGAGCTTATGATGCCTTTGGGCGAGGTTATTATTGTAGCTCCTGAGGGTGGGCGCTCAGGTACTGCATGTTCCGTGTCTTCCACCACCACTGTGAGGCTCACCGAACTTTCACCTCGTGGCGATGCAAGAGTGGTCTCATGCTCTGGCACTCCTGTGGATTGCGTGAAGCTTGCCCTGGAGCGGGTGTGCCCTCGCCAGCCTGACTTGGTGGTCAGCGGCATTAACCACGGCGACAATGCCAGCATAAGCGTGCATTACAGCGGAACCATAGGCGCAGTAATAGAGGCTTGCATGAAAGGTATACCTGCCATAGGCTATAGCCTGCGCACCAGGGAGAAGCATTGCGATTTCTCTCCCTACGCCAATGTCATAGTGCGTGTGGCGGAGCACGTGCTGGAGAACGGACTGCCTGTGGACGTTTGCCTGAACGTCAACTTCCCTGAGGTTGAGCGTCTGGCTGGAGTCAGGGTCGCCCGTCTTGCTCGTGGCAAATGGAGTGCCGAGTGGGCTTCTGCTCATCACCCGAGGGGAGAGAACCACTTCTGGCTGACAGGGTATTATACTAATTTGGAGCCAGAAGCCACCGACACCGACTATTGGGCGTTGGACCAGGGCTACGCCGCCATAACTCCCCTGAAGCTTGACATGACCGCCCACGAGTGTCTCGCCGCTCTCACCGGGCTTAACCAAGATTTTCCGCGGGAACGGTGTAACCCTCAGCGAAGCTAATGAGATACTACCTTATAGCCGGTGAGGCAAGTGGTGACCTGCATGCCTCGCGCCTTATGGGCGAGCTGCGAAGAGGAGATGCCCGTGCCGAGTTCCGTTGCATAGGCGGCGACCTCATGCGGGAACAGGGAGGCACGCTCCTGCGCCACTATAGCCAGTTGGCATATATGGGTGTGGTGCCTGTGCTTATGCACCTTCCCACTATCCTGCGAACCATGAAGGAGTGTCTCGGTGACATTCTCCACTGGCATCCCGACGCGCTCATTCTTGTGGACTATCCTGGCTTCAATCTCGAGATTGCCCAGCGTATAAAGAAGCACTGCGACATTCCTGTCTTTTATTACATTGCCCCCAAGCTTTGGGCGTGGAAGGAGTATCGCATAAAGTACATACGCCGTTATGTGGACAGCGTGTTCAGCATTTTGCCTTTCGAGGTCCCCTTTTTCGAGGGAAAGCACCACTGCCCCGTCAACTATGTGGGCAACCCAACAGTTGACGAGGTGGCGGCATACCTTGCCGCCAACCCTGCCGACCCTGAGGCTTTCCGCCTTGAAAGCGGACTTGACCAGCGTCCTGTCATAGCTCTTCTGGCAGGTAGCCGTAGGCAGGAGATAGCCGACAACCTGCCCCGCATGCTCCGTGCCGCCCAGCCTCTCACTGGTGACTATCAGTTGGTGGTGGCTGGCGCTCCTGGCATAGAGCCCGACTTTTACAGGCGTTATGCCAAGGGTTCTCCAGCCCATGTGCTCTATGGACAGACCTATCGCATCTTGCAACACAGCCAGGCTGCTCTGGTCACCAGCGGCACAGCCACATTGGAGACTGCCCTCTTTGGAGTTCCCCAAGTAGTTTGCTATTACATGAAGGCTGGCTGGCTGGCCAATCTCGGACGGCGTGTCATCATCAAGGCACCATACATTTCCCTCGTCAATCTCATTGCTGACCGTGAGGTGGTGCCGGAGCTTGTTGCGGCACGCATGACGGTCACCCGTGTCCGTCAGCATCTGCTTTCCATTTTGCCAGACGGCTCCTCGCGTGGGCTAATGTTGGAGGGCTATGCTCTCATGTCTGCCCGCCTTGGCGCTCCAGGCGCACCAGCCCGTGCCGCCAGTGCCATGCTGCGTCTCATCGCGCGGCAGAGGAAGGAATCCTAAGCCTTATTGGACTGAGTTACCGCACTGATTACCTGCGAGAAGCGGTAGAGAAGAAAAAGCCCCGAAGGAGCGAATCCCCCGGGGCTAAATTGTGTTGTATGCTTGTGAATGTTACTTCACGAGAATCTTCTTGCCGTTCTGGATGTAGATGCCAGGCTGGCTCATCCCGCTTATGCGGATGCCTTGGATGGTGTAGATGGCTCCATTCTCCACCTCGGCTGCCTCGGCAGCGTTGATGCCAGTCTCCTCATCGACAACTGCCGGAACGAGCTTCCACAAGCAGTCGCTGTCACTGCCTGCCCAACTATATATATATCCGTGTGTGCCTGTGCCGTCGCTCGTGTTCTGTGCCCACATATAGCCGACGTTGTTGGTGCTTGTGTGGACCTTCACGATATACTCTCCAGCCTCGTTGGTGTCGCTGTATTCGAACACGAGCTTTATCTCGCTGTCTTCCGAGACGGTGACATAAGCGTAGCTCGTGGTTACAAACTCGTCGAACGCCTTGTTTGTCTCAACGTTTCTCACGTCGTAAGAGCCGTCGCCCTGTGCTGTGAGACTCCAGGCGAAGCGCTTGTCTGTCGTGTCCAGCGGCCCCCAGCTGACGTAGGACGTATAATCCGGATCATCATATATCGCCATCTCTTCTATGAACTCATAGCCAGCTGGCTCTATGTAGTAGTTGCCGTCCTCTGGTGTCACTACGCTTACTTTTCCGGCGCGCGCGATGCTGTAAGCATCGTTCATGGCAACAGTCAGGGCGTTCCACTCTTCAGTAGACTTGGAGGTGGCTTCTGCCTCGGCACAACCGTCAGCGGCGGCTACAGCTGCGCTCAGCACGCTCAGTGCCTCCTCCGAGTAGTTGCCCGGCTCGGTGCCAGTCTGGGCTGTGGCCAGGAATGCGGTGTATCTGTTGTATGTCTCCACGCAACTTGTCCATGCTGCCTCTTGCAGTTCCTCGTCGGTGAGTTCCATGGCGGGAATGATAGCAAAGTCGTAGCTGCCGTTGAGCGTGCTTGTCTGTCCGCTGCTCCAGGCGCAGGTCCATCCGTCTTCCGTGCCCGCCCAGGCGTAGAGTCTGAAGTTGCTGCTGTCGGTGTCGTATATGCCGAAGTGCTGTGCCGTCTCCGCTATGTTGTATATGCAAACCGGGTTTGCGTCATCAATATTCTCGTAAGCTTTGCAAGTTGCGTTCGACGAGTTTGGTATGCGCAGGTATCTGCCCGTGGCAAACTGGATATAGTAGGTGTCCTCGTAGCCCTCAACGCTTGCTGGGATGAAGCGCACGAGAGTCCGCTGTGCTGCCTCGCTGTCGACTGGTTGCCCAGTTTCAACCTGTCCTTCGCCTCCCCATACATACACGTAATCATAATCGTAGTCTGTTGCCTTCTGGTAGAGGAATGTGTATGGCTCGTAGTAAATGCTGCTGCTGTTGCTGGCAATCACGTACCACTGCCCCTGTTGTATGTCGGCGACAGTCTCAATTGGCTCGCTTAATGTCAGGGTCCGTTCCTCGGTGGTGTCATTAGGCTCCGTCTCTATGCCAAGTATTTCGTAAACCTCCTCGGCGCTCGCCTCCACGAGCTTGAAGTAACTCTGGTTGCTTGTGCCTGTCCAGCTATATACCGAGCCGCTTGTGCTCTGAGTAGGACCGCTGCTTGAGTCGCCCGTTATATACATGCGGCTCTTGGTGTTCCCGTACTGCTCTAAGGTGAACACCACCTCGCCTTCATCGTTCAACTTTACAAAATTGAACACGAAGGCGTTCTCGTTTATCGACATGGTGGTCCAGTCGCTGCCCGATGTCACGAAGTCGTCAAACGTCTCCTCCGTGGCGGTGTTTGTTATCGTGTACGAGCCGTCGCCCTGTGCGGTCACAGCCCAGAGATACTTCGCCTCTTTCTGCAGGTCTGCCCAGACGGCATAGTTGTTGTCGTTCTCGTAAATGGCGGGTTCGTTGGCCATGGTCGTAACGCCAGCCAGTTCCAGGAAGTAATAGCCGTCCGTGGGGAAGTAATCCTTAACCATAGTCGCTTCTGCGGCATTCAGCGCGCTATTCAGCGATGAGGTCAGGGACTGCCATGTCTCTTTGTCATTATCGCTTGCCTGGGCATCATCCTTGCCACAGTCGGCGGCAGCGTCAACAGCTGCCTGCAGAGCTGCCAGAGCGTCAGCGTCGTAGCAACCTGGGGCTGTGCCAGCCACTGCCGTGGCGAGGAACTCCACACACTCTGTGTAAGCTGCCACACAGTCTTCAAAAGCGGCCTTAAGCAAATCGTCATCCTCCAATTTCACCGCAGGATAGATAGCAAAGTCGTACTGTGCGTTTACCACTGAGGCTGGACCAGAGCTATATGAGGTTACATATAGGTTGTCTTTTGAAGCGCCGCCGTATAAACGGGTTTGGGTCTCGCTTGCCACGTAGAAGCCAAAGTGTCCTATAGAATCAGAGATGTTATAGGCGTAGATTGCCGTTTTATATTCACCGTTGAGATATAGGCGCACGTAGTTGTTGTCGTTGTTGTCATACAGATACGCCATTCTTCCTGTGGCGAACTCCAAGTAGTAAGTGTTGCCCTCGTCGTAGCCGCTCACCTCTACGGGGACGAACCTTACCAGAGTTCTCAAAGCGTCGTCTTCAGTCGCGTCCATGCCAGTGTACACAGCGTCGTTCTTGTCCCAGAAATACAGGCGGTCATAACTGTCACTGTAGTACTTGTCGTACATGTACATGTTGTCATAGAGCCTTGAGTCGTAACGTGTCGCCACCACGTACCACGTGCCTTCCTCTATGTCAGCAGGTGTCTGCAATGCCTCTCCTAAGGAGATGGTCTTGCCGGCGAGCTGCTCGCTGTAGTCAGCGAATGCAGCGCAAGGGAGCAGCGACAGCGTCGCGACAATTGTTGATAGAGTAAATAGTTTTCTCATAAGTTTAAAATTTTGAATTTGTGATGTTCTTCTCTTGATTTATTGACTCTGCGTGCAAATATACGGAATTTTGGCTTTACTTGTACTATGATGGTGTGTCAAAACATAAACATACTGGCTATTTACCCTACCATCGTAATGTGGTCACCGCACTGACGCGTGTGAATCAGTGCACTGACAGGTTCTCGTTCGTGCACTGACCAGCCCTCATTCGTGCAGTAATGATTAGTTTCGCAGAGCTTGCTGGCGCTCGGAAGAGTGTGCAAGCTCTGCGAAGCTAAATGTAAGACGGGAGGGGAGCTTATCTTCTGGACGAGCCAGAGCTGCGGCTGCTTGAGCCAGAGCCGCTGGAACTGCGACTGCTGCCTGAAGAACTTGAACTGCGGCTGCTGCCCGAGGAACTTGAGCTCCTGCTGGTGCTGGAACTGCCGCTTCCGCTTCGTGCTGAAGAGGATGAGCTTCCGCTACTGGTGTTGCGGTTTGTTGTGCTTGCCTTGCTTGTCGAGGTAGATGTCTTGTTCGAGGAGCTTGTCGTCTTATTGGTGGAGCTGCTCGTTTTGCCAGTAGAGCTGGTGTTGCGGTTGGTCGTGCTGCTGGTGGTGCTGGAACTGCGGCGAGTGGATGTGTTGGTGGTGCGGTTGGAGCTGGTGGAGGCTTGCTGGGCGCCGCCCAAGTTTACCTTGCCGGTGCCTTTCTGCGTGATGGTGTGCTTCCCGGTGATATTGCCCTTGGTGACGTTGATGTTGCCCGCGCCATGTGAGCGAAGGTCGAGATTCACAGCGTTCACTATGCCCAAAGTGACATTGCCCGCTCCCGTGATGGTGAAAATGGTGTTCAGGAGGTTTAGGGCAGTCATGGCAATGAAGTTGCCGGCACCAGTTCCCGTGTACATGACCAGACGGTTCTTTGGGCAGTAGAGCTCCACATAGGGGGCAGTGCCGCGGAAGCGGTGGTCGGGGGCCACGGTGACGGTGAGAATGCCGTCGCGCAGCACGGTGCGTATATAATTAACGTCGCGTGAGGGACCCACTACTCGCACCATGTAGTCGTCGCTCTCGTAGAAGTGGATGTCGTAGGGGCATTCGTTTACTATCTGCGTGAAGCCGAAAATGTTGCGGTCCACGGTTACGATGGTCACCTTTGCCGCTCTTGCGCTTGTGATGCCGGCTATAGCCACGAGCATCAGAATAATGATTTTCTTCATGGTCATATAAGTTTAGTTGTTATGTTCTTGTCAACTCTATGACATCAAGGTCGGAGATGTTATCCTTGTCGATGGTGAAACGCACGAGTGTGCGCACCTGTTGCCACCCCTGCAGGCCAGCAGCTCCAGGGTTGATGTGGAGCAAATGCAGTGTCTTGTCGTACTGCACCTTCAGTATGTGGCTATGGCCCGAGATGAAGAGGGTAGGCGGATTCTCCAGCAGGAGGGGGCGCACGGCAGGGGCGTAATGCCCTGGATAGCCGCCTATGTGAGTCATCATCACATCTACCTGCTCGCAGCGCCACCTCAGCAGCTCGGGGAAGAGGAGGCGCAAGTTTGCCCCGTCCACGTTCCCGCAAACAGCGCGGAACTCCCTAAACTCGGAGCGGAAGCGCCGCACCAGCTCGAAGGAGCCTATGTCGCCAGCGTGCCACACCTCGTCGCACTCGCTGAAATGGCGGAGATAGCGGTCGTCCCAGTAGCCGTGGGTGTCACTTAGCAATCCTATTCTCAGCATGGCTGATGCGTTTTACGAGCCAAGCCAGCATGGCGAGGGCGATTACGAAACTTACCATGTCGGCTATGGGTATGGCGGCCCACACACCGTCCAAGCCCCAGAGGAGAGGCAGCAGATAGAGTCCCGGGAGCAGAAAGAGCGCCTGGCGCGTGAGCGACAGGAAAATGCTCTTGCCCGCATGACCGATGTTCTGGAAGAGATTGCCTATCACCATCTGCGAGCCTACGACGGGGAACACGAGCACGTCGATGCGGAATCCACGAGCCGCCAGGCGGATGATGTGCTGGTCGGTGGTGAAGAAACCCACCACGAACTCCGGCACCACTTCACCTATCAGGAAACCTATTGTGGTGATGAAGGAAGCTGCCAGAATAGCGTAGCGCAAGACCAGCCAGACACGGCTGTTCTGGCGCGCTCCCCAGTTGTAGCCGGCAATGGGCTGCATGCCCTGGTTGATGCCTATGACTATCATGAGGAAAAAGAAAACCACGCTGTTAACTATTCCGTAAGCCGCTATGGCCATGTCTCCGCCGTCGGGTATGGGCATGAGGTCGCCATACTTGCGCATGCCAGTGTTTATGAAAAGCACCACCACACAGGCGCACAGGTTCATGAGGAAAGGACTAAGGCCTATGGCTATAATCTGCCTGACGATGGTGAGACTCATCCTGTAGATGCCCCTTTGCAGATGCAGCACCTGCCGCTCGTCGCTGAGAATGAAGAGCTGCCACACGAAACTCGCGGTCTGTGCCAGCACGGTGGCTATGGCGGCACCGCGGATGCCCATGTGGAAGCCGTAGATGAAGAGGGGGTCGAGAATGGTGTTGAGGCACACCGCCAGTATGGTGCACATCATGGCTTTTGTGGGATGGCCCGCTGAACGTATGACGTTATTCAGCCCGAGGTAGCTGTGGCTGATGACATTGCCTATGAGCAACACCTGCATATAGTCGCGGGCGTAGGGGAGGGTGTTCTCGCTGGCGCCGAAGAGGAAGAGCAAGGGCTTAAGGCAGAACCAGCAAACCACGGAGTAAAGGAGACCAATGACTATGTTCAGCGTAACCGTGTTGCCCAGCACACGTTGCGCCACCTCGTACTTGCCTTGCCCAAGCCTGATGCTGATGACAGCGCCTGAGCCTACTCCCACCATGGCACCGAACGCCGCGCCTAAATTCATGAATGGCAGAGTTGTGGCGAGACCGCTGATGGCCAGCGCGCCTACGCCGTGACCGATGAAGACACGGTCTACGATGTTCAAAACAGAGGTTGCCGTCATGGCGATGATGGCGGGCGTGGCATACTGGAGCAACAGCTGTGGAATGCTCTTTGTGCCTAATTCTAAAGGGGCTTGCTGTTCCATCTTAAGTGCAAAGGTACATAAATTCCGATGCATGAAAGCTAAAAAATTCGTTAAGAAAGGTTGATTTGTAAATTAATTGCTTACCTTTGCGGTGAATTGGGAAACAAACAAGTGTATATAGAAAAATGAACACACAAGCAGAAAAAATCACAGAGTTAGTGGAATTGCGCGCCAAAGCCCGTTTAGGCGGTGGCGAGAAAGCCATTGAGAAACAGCATGCCAAGGGCAAGTACACAGCACGCGAGCGTGTGGCCATGTTGCTTGACGAGGGAAGCTTCGAGGAGATGGACATGTTCGTGGAGCACAGGTGCACAAACTTCGGCATGGAGAAGACCCATTATTTAGGCGACGGCGTGGTGACCGGCAGCGGCACAATCAACGGTCGTCTGGTTTATGTCTTCGCCCAGGACTTCACAGTGAGCGCCGGCTCGCTCTCTGAGATGCTGGCAAGCAAGATTTGCAAGGTCATGGACATGGCCATGAAGGTGGGAGCCCCCGTGATAGGTCTGAACGACTCGGGTGGCGCGCGCTTGCAGGAGGGCATCAACGCCCTGGCGGGTTACGCTGAGATATTCCAGCGCAACATCATGGCAAGCGGTGTGATTCCCCAGATTAGCGCCATCATGGGTCCGTGTGCTGGAGGTGCGGTTTACAGCCCCGCACTGACTGACTTCACCTTGATGATGGAGAACACGTCGTACATGTTCCTCACAGGTCCTGCTGTTGTGAAGACTGTGCTTGGAGAGGAAGTTACCCAGGAGCAGTTGGGCGGAGCCAGCGTGCACTCCACCAAGAGCGGTGTGACCCACCTGACGGCAAGCACCGAGGAGGAGGCAATGGAGACCATAAAGCAACTGCTGAGCTACATCCCTCAGAACAATCTGGAGCAGACTCCACGCGTGGAGTGCGACGACCCGATTGACCGCATGGAGGACTACCTGAACGAGATAATTCCCGAGAACCCCAATATGCCATACGATATGTACCAGGTGATTGCCGGTATTGTGGATAACGGGGAGTTCTTCGAGATTCAGCCAGCCTTTGCCAAGAACCTGATAATAGGTTTCGCAAGGTTCAACGGCCAGAGCGTGGGCATCGTCGCCAACCAGCCAAAGCAGCTGGCAGGTGTGCTCGACAGCAATGCCAGCCGCAAGGGCGCTCGTTTTGTGCGTTTCTGTGACGCTTTCAACATCCCAATCGTCACACTTGTAGATGTTCCGGGCTTCTTGCCAGGCACGGGCCAGGAGTACAACGCTGTGATTCTGCACGGCGCGAAACTGCTTTACGCCTACGGAGAATGCACGGTGCCCAAAGTTACGGTCACACTGCGCAAGTCTTATGGCGGTTCGCACATAGTGATGAGTTGTAAGCAATTGCGCGGCGACCTCAACTATGCATGGCCCACAGCCGAGATAGCGGTCATGGGCGCTGCAGGTGCGGCATCAGTGCTCTATGCCAAGGACACGAAGGCTATGATAAAGGAAGGCAAGAACGAGGAGGCAAAGGCATTCCTTGATGAGAAGGAGGCGGAATACACCAAGCTCTTCGCCAACCCATACAACGCAGCCAAGTACGGCTATATCGACGACGTGATAGAACCGCGCAACACCCGCTTCCGCGTGATACGCGCTCTGGCGCAGCTGGCTAACAAGAAGATGCGCAACCCGAAGAGGAAGCACGGCAATATACCTTTGTAATCAGGCATCTAAAGAAGGAGACAAACGGAAATGATAGCATTGACAGTTAATCTCACGGGTTGGGCCGACCGTTGGGCCCTGGCGGGAATATCGGTAGCTACGGTGTTCGTGATACTGGTGATTCTCGTGTTAGTGTTGCAGATATTCAGCTACGTCGCGCGGAAGGCAAAACTTCCCGTGCACCATGCTGGGCACAACGCCGATGGCTCCCCTGCGAGCCTGGCTGAGGCTTCCGAGGCCGACAAGGCAGCGATTGCCACAACCCTGTATTTGTACTACAGCAACCAGCATGACGTGGAGAGCGGTATACTTACCATCAACCCCAACCGTTCATCGGCTTGGCATGCTCTTGTGGACGAGAATCAATAAAAACACCCCCAGATTTAAAACATAAAACACCAAAATGAAAGAATACAAATTTAAGGTAGACGGCCAGGACTACACGAGTAGCGTGGAAGAAGCGGAGAGCGGAAAACTCACGGTGACCGTTAACGGGAAAGCCTACACGGTTGAGGTCCCCGAGCAGAAGTCGGTGCTCCCGAAAGTTATTCACCATGTTGTGCACCACGTAGGGGCGGGTGTCGCTCCAGTGGCTAAGGCCAAGAAGGTTCCTGAGAAGGTGGTTTCCCCCATGCCTGGCACCGTTATAAAGATAAACGTGAAGAACGGGCAGAAGGTGAAAACAGGCGATGTGCTGCTGGTGATAGAGACCATGAAGATGGCCAACGACATTGTGGCAGAGGCTAACGGCACCGTGAAGGCTGTGCTGGTCAATCTGGGGCAGAACGTCATGCAGGGCGACATACTCGTCGACTTTGAGGGCGCTCCCGAGGTTATCGAGGCGGCTCCCGCTCATGCTCCCGCGGCAGCGGCTGGCGGCTCAAAGACCGTTGTGGCTCCTCTGCCAGGCACCGTCAAGAAGGTGTTGGTTAAACCGGGTCAGATGGTGAAGCGAGGCGAGACAGTGCTTACTATGGAAGCCATGAAGATGGAGAATAACATAGCCGCCGAGAGCGACGGCAAGGTGAAGGCTGTGCATGTCAACCCCGATGCCCAGGTGAACCAGGGAGACTTGCTCATAGAACTTGAATAAGGCTAAGCTGAAGAGGGAACATGAAAAACAAGATTCTTTTCTGTTGTGTTGTGGCTGTGCTCTGCTTGTGGGCTATGCCACTGATGGCACAGGACTTTAACATCCACGACGGTGTGCAGAAGTTCTTCAATGAGATGGGCTTCATCACCTTCTTCATTCAGGAGGGAGGCTGGAAGAACGCCATCATGTTGGTTGTGAGCTGTTTCCTGATGTATCTGGCCATAAAGAAAGAATACGAGCCGCTCCTGCTGTTGCCCATTGCCTTTGGAATGGCACTGGCTAACCTGCCTGAAGCAGGACTCTACGACACTGACCTTTGGACCGAGTTCCTCGACGAGAACAGCGAACATTTCCACAGCTACGGCTACATAATGGCTCATGGCGGACTGCTCGACATCCTTTATATGGGCGTTAAGGCTGGTGTTTACCCCTGCCTCATCTTCGTGGGCGTGGGTGCCATGACGGACTTCGGTCCCCTGATAGCCAACCCTAAGAGCCTGCTCTTGGGCGCTGCCGCACAAATTGGCATATTCGCCACATTCCTCATCATGCAGATTGGCGTGCCAGGCTTCGACTTCACAGCACCCCAGGCTGCCTCCATCGGCATCATCGGAGGAGCCGACGGTCCTACCGCCATCTTCCTTACCTCGAAACTTGCGCCTGAGCTCTTGGGTCCCATTGCCGTCGCGGCTTATAGCTACATGGCGTTGGTGCCTGTGATTCAGCCGCCTATCATGCGTGCGCTCACCACAAAGAACGAGCGTATGATTCACATGGAGCAGCTGCGCACCGTGAGCAAGAAGGAGAAGATAATCTTCCCCATCATCGTGGCCATCATCGTGTCGCTGGTAGTACCTTCAGCCGCTACGCTTATTGGCTGCCTCATGCTTGGTAACCTCATGAAGGAGAGCGGTGTGGTAGAGCGTTTGAGCAAGACTGCCCAGAACGAGCTGAACAATATTGTAGTCATATTCCTGGGTCTTACCGTGGGTGCCACTGCTACTGCTACCTCATTCCTCAATATGCATACCCTCGGAATCCTCATTGTCGGTGTTGTAGCCTTTGGCATCGGCTCCGCCTCTGGTGTGCTCATGGCTAAACTGATGAACATTTTCCTGCGTAAGAAGATTAACCCGCTCATCGGTTCTGCCGGTGTAAGCGCCGTGCCAATGGCAGCGCGCGTCAGCCAGAAAGTGGGGCAGGAAGCGGACCCCACCAACTTCTTGCTCATGCACGCCATGGGCCCCAATGTGGCTGGTGTCATTGGTTCTGCTGTGGCGGCAGGTATCTTGCTGAGCTTCTTAGGCTAATATATGAATGAGATTACCTCTACAGCCCTATAGGGGCTGAACAAGCGTAACCGCTTGCCTTTAGGCTGGCGGGGAGAGAAGACATAAATTAAATCCAAGTGGCACTCGTGTGTGTCGCTTGGATTTTTTTCGTACCTTTGCCAGTAACTTAACTACTACTACCATGATGCGTTATCTCTCTTTATCGTTAGTTCTTCTTTTTGCCCTTTTGTGCAAGGCTGAAACATATAGCATCGACCCCTCCCGTCAGACACATGAGTGTGGGGGATGGGGTGTGTCACTGGCCTGGTGGGCTGCGCAGTGCGGCAAGTGGCCAGAGGAACAGTTAGATTCGCTTGTCGACTGGCTGGTCTCTCCCGACGGGCTCAACTACTCAGTGTTCCGCTATAACATAGGCGCTGGCGACGACCCCGCTTGGACCAACTGTGACCCTCATCATTTCTCCATGCCTGGCGGTAAGGGATTGAGGGCAGAAATGGAGGTGTTCAAAGACGGTGCTGACGAGGACTACAACTGGAATCGCGACGAGGCACAACGTCGTGTCCTGCTTATGATACACGAGAAGCGGCCCGACGCTGTGTTTGAGGCTTTCGCGAATAGCGCCCCATGGTGGATGACGGTGAGTGGTTGCTCGGCAGGGGCGGCTAAGTCTACCGATGACAATCTCTCACCCACTATGTACAGCGATTTTGCCAACTTCCTCGTTGATGTGTGCACTCATTTCGAGGAAGAGTACGGCATCCATTTTTCCACACTCGACCCCTTCAACGAGCCTATGACCGACTACTGGTATCAGAATGGTAGCCAGGAAGGTTGCCACTTCTCCGTCGATAGCCAGATAGAGATGGTCAGGATACTTGCAGCAGCATTGGACGATAGTGAGCTGGAAACCCGCGTTTCCGTACCCGACGAGACCAGCGTTGCCCAAGCTATACAAGACATTCAGGCATACCGCAAGGCAGGAGTGCTACCACTGGTTGGGCAGTGGAACACCCACACCTACAAGGGTACTCAAAAAGAAAAGGCAAAGCTCGCCGCACTCTGCGACACGCTTGGCATACGTCTCTGGCAGAGCGAGACTGGCGATGGCGGCCGCGGTCTCATGGGCAACCTGCGCATGGCTCAGCGACTTGTCGACGATATACGCTATCTCCGTCCCGCCGTCTGGTGCGACTGGCAATACGTGGAGCAGAACTACGATCAGTGGAGCCTGGTTACTGCCGATAAAGATTGGGCACACTATTCGCGCAACAACAATTACTACGTCCGCTCCCATTTCAGCCGTTTCGTTCCCGCTGGCTATCGATGGTTAGACATAGCCGATTCACAGGGACTGGCAGCCGTCAGCCCCGATGGGGCGCGGCTCGTCTACGTTACTATAAATGTTTCGCCGCGTGACGAGCGTAGAGTTACACTCGCTCTGCCCGATGGGACACAGTTGCAGGCGGTTTACCGCACCTCCCAGAGGGAGCATTGCCAGCAGGTAAGCGCTGAAGGCGAGGCTCTCGATCTACCTCCCATGAGCATTATCACTGCCATATATAGCTTGTAGACGAGAGCGATCACAGGATAGCAAATAAAATATAAATAATGTTTCACGCAAGTTGAATTATTTTATTTATCTTTGTGGGCACAATAACTAAAAAAAACAGTTTAAAGATATGTTTGAAGGTCAGCCCCGAGGTCTATGGACCTTAGCTATCGCGAACACGGGAGAGCGGTTTGGTTATTACACCATGCTGGCAGTGTTCGCTCTTTTTCTCGGTGAGAACTTCGGGTTCTCGGCAGGTGCGGCATCGGAGATCTACACCTGGTTCTTAACTCTTGTGTATTTCCTGCCGCTTTTCGGTGGCATGGCGGCCGACATGTGGGGATACAGCAGGATGGTGGTTATAGGCATTGTGGTTATGTTCTTAGGCTATCTGTTGCTGAGCATTCCGCTTGGCGGAGGCATGGCGGGAGCTGTGGCCATGGGAGCGGCGCTGCTGCTGGTGAGCGTCGGCACGGGTCTGTTCAAGGGCAACCTGCAGGTAATGGTAGGCGACCTCTACAACGACGCGCGTTATGCCCCGAAGCGTGACAGTGGTTTCTCGTTGTTCTATATGCTCATAAACGTTGGTGCGCTATTCGCCCCCACTGCGGCCGTGAAGATAATGGAGTGGGCGCAGGTGTCGCTGGGCTACTCGAAAGCGGATTCTTATCACTTCGCCTTCGCTGTGGCTTGTGTGTCGGTGATAGTGTCCATACTGATATATTATTTAGGTAGGCGCACGTACGCACAGGTGCTGACCCCGACGAAGAAGACTGCCGCCAAGAAGGAAGAACAGCCGAAGGAGGAAGCCCAGATGAGTCCCGCAGAGACGAGAGAGCGCATAGTATGCCTCTGCTTAGTGTTTGCCGTGGTGGTATTCTTCTGGATGGCTTTCCACCAGAACGGACTGACACTCACGTGGTTCGCCGATGAGTTCACTGCCCGCTCGGCATCTGGGGCTCAGGCAATGATGTTCGACGTGATAAACCTGGTGCTCTGCATAATCGCGGTGTTCTGCCTGTTCTCTGTGTTCCAGAGCCGGAGCAAGAAGACGAGAGTGCTGAGCGGAGTGGTGATTCTCGCCATCATCTGCTTCTTCGGCTACCGCTACACTCAGGCTGGCACGATAGAGCTGGAAGCGCCCATCTTCCAGCAGTTCAATCCCTGCTTCGTGGTAGGTCTGACACCAGTGAGCATAGCCCTTTTCGGCTGGCTCGCCAAGAAGGGAAAGGAGCCCAAGGCGCCCGTGAAGATAGGTCTGGGCATGCTGGTGGCAGGTGTGGCCTATCTGATAATGATGTGCTATTCGTTCACCCTGCCAATGTCTGACCATCCCAACCACGTGGCGGACGCGACACCTAATCTGCTGGTTCTCATATATCTGATAATGACGTTTGCCGAGCTGCTGCTTAGCCCGATAGGCATCTCCTTCGTCTCTAAGGTGGCTCCTCCGAAGTACAGGGGCATGATGATGGGCGGATGGTTCGTGGCGACGGCGTTGGGCAACAAGCTCGTCTCCATACCAGGTCACATGTGGCACATGCCTCTGCCAGTTGTCTGGGGCACGCTGATGGGCATTTGCTTAGTAGCGGCGCTGTTCATATTCTCCATCATAAAGAAGCTGAACAAGGTCGCGTAAGGCTGGAAACGGCATGAAGAAAGTGGCGGACTACATAGAGAGAATAGAGATAGACTCGCTGTGGAGCGGAAGACATCACGTGGACTGGCAGCTGAATCGCCATGTGAACGTGCTGAGCGGAGTGAACGGCGTGGGCAAGAGCACCATACTGAACCGAGTGGTAAAGCATCTGATGGCGCTCTCAAATGAGGAGCGCACAGACGACGGGGTGCACATAACCTACAACGACACCGAGGCGGAGACAGTGCGCTTCGATGTGATACGCTCGTTTGACCGCCCCGTGGTGAACAGCGAACTGCTGAACAAAATCACTGACATACAGCTGAGTACCGAGCTGGACCTGCAACTCTACCAGCTCCAGAGGGAATACCTTGACTACCAGGTGAACCTGAGCAATCGCATGCTCGCTTTTTTCACCAGTCAGGCGGCTGACGCAGCCCAGAAGGCGGCGGAGACGGCGATGGAAAAGACTCACTTCTTCGACCTCGTTGACAGGTTGTTCCTCGACACCAACAAGAAGATCATGCGAGAGAGGAACGAGATACTCTTCATGCAGCACGGGGAGGTGATACCGCCTTACCGCCTGAGTAGCGGCGAGAAGCAAATACTCATAATACTGCTTACCGTGCTGGTGGAGAACAGAAGACCCTGCGTGTTGTTGATGGATGAGCCAGAGGTGAGCCTGCACGTGGAGTGGCAAGAGAAACTGATAGGGCTGATTCGTGACCTGAATCCCGAGGCCCAGATAGTGTTGACCACTCATAGCCCTGCTGTGATAATAGACGGGTGGGGGGACTGCGTTACCGACGTGGCAGACATAGTGACCGACCCCGATTAAAAGGCCTGCCTGGGGATGAAACGCCTGAAGGACAACCTCAGCTCGCAATACCTTGAGGCGGCTAACCGCCTTAAGCCCAATAATGCGAGACGGCGCGTGGTAGCATACGTGGAGAGTTACGACGATGTTTTCTTTTGGCGTACCGTGCTTGACGAGTTCGAGACGGATAAGCTATACTTCGAGGTGATGTTACCCTCGCGCACCACGTTGGGGAAGGGGAAGAAGAACGTGCTCACCAACCAATTGGGCAGCAATTTAGGCAACTACATGATAGCTTGCGTGGACGCGGACTACGACTATCTGATGCAGGGGCGCACCGAGACTTCGCAGACCATACTGGAGAATCCTTACATATTTCACACCTATGTCTATGCCATAGAGAATTACCAGTGCTACGACGCGGGGTTGCACGAGGCTTGTGTGATGGCGACCCTGAACGACCATGAACTGGTGAACCTGGTGGCGTTCATGAAAGAGTACAGCAAGATAATATGGCCGCTCTTTGTCTGGAATATCTGGTGCTACAGGTATGGGTGTCAGCATAGCTTCTCTCTTTTGGACTTCTGCAACGTGGTCACCTTTCGGGAAGTGTCCATCAGCCACCCCGAGCAGACCTTGGAACTTGTGCGCCGACAGGTGAACCGCTCAATAGCTACCATGCAGCGCAAGCATCCCGAAGGGAAAAAAACGTATGCGCCGCTCCGTCAGGAACTGCTGAGCCTTGGTCTCACGCCTGAGACAACCTACCTTTACATGCAGGGGCACCGCCTGTTTGAGGGTGTGGTCTTGCCGTTGCTTGAACCCATTTGCACTTCGCTGCGCAAGGAGAGAGAGAGGGAGATACGCCAGTTGGCTTGCCACGAGACACAGAAGCAGAACGAGCTCTCATGCTATCGCAACAGCCAGTTCCCCCTGGAGACCATGTTGAAGAAGAACACCAGTTTCAAGCGTTCCGAGCCCTACCAGCGCTTGCGGGCTGACCTGCGGAAGTTTATCGAGAAGATGTCGATGTAAGGCCGCTACTTCCACAAGCCAAGAGGCTTATGGAAATAACGGTCAATCTTCTTTATCATATTGCCTATGGAGAAGACCACTACATAATCGCCAGGCATTATTTGCGTGTTGCCGTTTATGGAGGTGCCCACACCGTTTCTCACCAGACCGCCAAGAGCCACGCCCTTGGGCAGCCCCAGGTCTTTCACGGGCTTCTTCACGGCGAGGCAATCCTCTGTAGCCACGAACTCAGCCACGTCGGCATTGGCGAGCGTGAGGCATTTCACGTCTGCCACGTCGGCGTTCAGTATCATCTTATATATGTGGCTGGCGGCAATCATGTTCTTGTTTATGATGGTTCCGATGTCGAGCTTCTCCGCCAGATTCATGTAGTCCGTGGCGTTTACCATTGCCACTGTCTTGCGAACTCCAAGCCGTTTTGCCACAAGGCAGGCGAGTATGTTCCTCTCGTTCTCCTCGCTTAGCGCTACGAAGGCCTGGCATTCGCGTATGCCCTCGTCCACCATGGTCTCTGAGTCGCGTCCGTCGCCGCAGATGATTATCACGTCGTCGTTCTCCAGCACCTCGTTGAGGCGGCGGCAGCGCTCCTTGCTTTGTTCTATGATGCGCATGTTCAGCCAGCTGGGCTTGTGGTGCGCCAGGTGTGCGGCTGTCTTTCCTCCGCCCATCACCATCACGTTCGTCACATCCTGGTATTTCTCCTTGCCCACGAGTTCCCTTATCAGGTTCATGTATTTCCTTGTGGTCATGAAGTAAGCTATATCACCCAATTGCAGACAATCGTGTCCGCCAGGTATTATGGTGTCATCGCCGCGCTTTATCGCCACAATGTGGAAGGGGCTGTCGGGGGTGCAGAGCTTCATCAGCGGCACATCCAGCACACGCGCGTCGTTACGTAACTTTATTCCCAGCATTACCAAAGCGCCGTTGTGCACCTCCCAATACTGACGCACCCAGGAGTATTGCAGGGCCTCGATGATTTCCTGCGATGCGAGTTTCTCCGGATAGATGAGCGAGTCGACACCCATGGAGCGGAACATCTCCAGCGCCTGGGTCTGCAGATATTCGGAATTGTCCACCCTCGCCACGGTCTTTTGCGCTCCCAGTGTGTGCGCCAGCATGCAGCAGGTTATGTTTCTTGGCTCTTCAGGCGTGACCGCAATGAAGAGCGATGCCCGTTGCACTCCAGCCTCTTTAAGGCAGCTAATGCTTGTGGGCGACGAGTTTATCACCATCAGGTCGTTGTTGCCCGAGTCGGTCAAGGCATCCACCTTTTCCTGGTCCTCGTCTATAACCACGATGTCCATGTTGTCCCTCGACAGCAGTTGGGCGAGATGAGTGCCCACAGCACCTGCTCCTGCAATGATTATCTTCATGCCATCACACTTAATATGGTCCGTTTAATGCTTTGCGCGTCTATGCCACATAGTTGTTGCAGCTCGGCTATGGTGCCGTGTTCCACGAAGTGGTCGGGCAACCCCATGCGCACAATCCGTGGGGTGTAGCCATGGTCTGCCATATATTCCACCACGGCGCTGCCCAGTCCTCCGTTCCTCACCCCGTCTTCCAGGGTGATGACGCGTGTGAATTGTCTGCCCACGTGGGCCAGTATCTCCTCGTCTATGGGGCGCAGGAAGCGCATGTCGTAGTGGGCTATGCTCAGTCCGCTCTCCTGTTCCACCTCAGCTATAGCCTGTGCCGCCGTATTGCCGAGTGGGCCCAAGGTGAGAACAGCCACATCCTTGCCATTTTTTATCAGTCTTCCTTTTCCCACCGGCACTTCTTCCATCTCGTTTCGCCAGTCCATGTGTTCTCCTTTGCCCCGTGGGTAGCGAATCACGAAAGGACCCTTATTCTCCAGTTGTGCGGTGTACATCAGGTTTCGCAGCTCGTGTTCGTCCATGGGCGACGAGATGGTAAGCCCTGGTATGGGGCGCAAAGCGGCAAGGTCGAAGGCCCCGTGGTGTGTGGGACCGTCCTCGCCCACAAGACCTGCGCGGTCCAGACAGAGAACCATGCTGAGGTGGCTTATTGCCACGTCGTGTATCACGTTGTCGTATGCCCGCTGGGCGAACGAACTGTATATGTTGCAGAATGGCAGCATTCCGTCTATCGCCATGCCGGCAGAGAAGGTTACAGCATGCCCTTCCGCAATGCCCACGTCGAAGCAGCGGTCTGGCATCTCCGCCTGCATTATGCATAGTCCGCAGCCCGATGGCATGGCAGGTGTCACACCCACTATGCGCTTGTTCACGCGTGCCAGTTCCAGCAGAGTTTCTCCGAACACGTCCTGATAGAGTGGCGGCATTTCCCCGTCGCTCGAGGGGTCTATCAGTTTTCCCGTTTCTGGGCAGAAGCGCCCTGGCGCGTGGAACAGCAAAGGATTCAGCTCAGCGGGCAGGTAGCCTTTCCCCTTCACCGTGTTTATGTGCAGCATCTTTGGTCCCCTCATTTCTATAATCTGCCTGAGCGTCTGTACCAGTTGCACCACGTTGTGCCCGTCTATGGGACCGAAGTAGCGTATATTCATGCCCTCGAACATGTTTTGCTGGCGGTTAAGCAACGACTTCACCGAGTTGTTGAACCTCAGGAGTATCTTGCTCCTCTCTTGATTCAGTATTTTCCACTTCAGCAACTGCTTGGCCGCCTTATAGCGCAAGTCGTTGTATGTCTTGCTGGTATGCAGTTGGTGCAGATATTCCTTCAGTCCTCCCACAGAGTGGTCTATGCTCATGTTGTTGTCGTTCAGCACCACCAACAGGTCATTTTCGCTTTCCGAGACATTGTTGATTCCCTCGAATGCCAGTCCGCCACTCATGCTGCCGTCGCCTATCACCGCCACCACGTGCCTCTTCTGCCCCTCCATGTGTGCCGCCACTGCCATGCCCAGAGCGATGGAGATGGAGTTAGAGGCATGTCCGCAGGTGCATGTGTCGTATTCGCTCTCGTCTGGCGAGGGGAAAGGTCGCAGTCCGTGCAGTTTCCTGTTTGTGCAGAACTTTTCCCTTCTGCCTGTCAGTATCTTGTGTGCGTATGCCTGATGCCCTACGTCCCAAACGATGCGGTCTTCGGGCGTGTCCAGCACGTAGTGCAGTGCCACGGTAAGCTCCACCACTCCCAGCGACGAGCCCAAATGCCCAGGGTTGTCCGCCAGTTCTTTTATTATGGTATGTCGCAATTCTTGGCATACCTGCGGCAACTGTTCCAGTGGAACTTTCCTCAGGTCGTCTGGATACTGTATCGAGTTTAACAGGCTCTCCTGCTTTTTTTCTTCCATGAGCCACGAAATATTCTTTGCAAAGATAATGTAAAATCACCAAACTGTTGTATTTTTGCTCCATAATTTCTGGACTATATGAGAAAGCATTCCACTGCCGTTGCCCCTTTTCCCGACTGTGACTTCCGCACTGTAGTGCCTGTGTCTCGTCCGCTCAGGCAGTTGGGGGTGGCGGATCGCAATGTCTTTCTTGGCTCTTGCTTTGCCGACAGTGTGGGCGGAATGTTCCAAGAGTCGCGCCTCCTTTCTGTGGTCAATCCTCTCGGAACGGTCTATTCTCCTGCCTCCCTTGCCCGTCTTCTTAGTGAGGAGGGCAGCCATCTTCAGGCTGTGGAGGGACCTGACGGATGGCATACGTGGCTGTCTGGCACAGCGCTTACGCGGCCTACCAGTGACGAGTGCCTGAGCCTAACCAGTGAGGCGCTCCGCTCTCTGCAAGAGAAACTCGCTGAGGCGGACAATCTTTTCCTCACCCTTGGCACGAACCATGTATACCGTTTGGCGGACACTGGTGAGGTGGTGACCAATTGCCACAAACATCCTGCCCGTGAGTTCCGCGAGGAAGCCCAGAGTCCGCTGCAAATGGCGGAGGCTCTTTCTGAGGTTCTTTCAAGTCTCCACGAGCGTAATCCGCGCCTTCTCGTGACGTTCACTGTCAGCCCTTACCGCTATGCCAAATACGGCTTCCACGAGAGCCAGCTCAGCAAGGCGGCTCTTTTGCTTTGCGTCAAGCAGTTGCAGGAGAGTCATCCTCTTTGGGTGCAGTACTTTCCTGCATACGAGCTTCTTCTCGACGAGTTGCGCGATTACCGTTTCTATGCCGACGACATGCTTCATCCCTCACCCCAAGCGGTTCGCTACATTTGGCGGCGTCTCCACGAGTGGATGGATATTGACCTGCTCACGTATTTGCAGCGCTGGCAGTCTACCAGCGAGGCTCTTAGCCACCGTCCCTTCCGCCCCCAGAGTGCCGCGGCACGCCAGTTTGCCGAGCGCACGGAGGAAGCCCTGCGACGTTTGCAAACCGATTATCCCATGTTACAAATAATCACACCACAATGACATACAGCACCGATGCCCTTGAGGCTATTTTCCTCTCCATTGGGGGCAAACGGATAGGTACCCGTAATTGCCTCGTTCATTGGCTCCTTACCGACAGCCGTTCCCTTCGTTCGCCAGAGGAGACCATGTTTTTCGCCCTTGTCACGGCCGTTGGCGACGGTCATCGCTACATCGAACAACTTTATCAGCGTGGAGTGCGTGTCTTTGTGGTCAGTAAGCCAGTAGACCCTGTGCGGTCCGACGCTGTATATTTCCTGGTCACTGACACCCTGGCGGCTCTGCAACACTTGGCTGCCCGGCATCGTGAGCGCTTCAGTGTGCCCGTAGTGGGTGTGGCTGGCAGCAACGGCAAGACCACCGTCAAGGAGTGGCTTTTCCAGATGCTTTCGCCCGACCGTGTGGTCACCCGCTCGCCCCGCAGTTACAACAGTCAGGTGGGCGTTCCCTTAAGTGTCTGGAATCTATCCTCCTCCACCGAGGTTGCCATCTTCGAGGCTGCCATCTCCCGCCCTGGCGAGATGCCTGCCCTCGAGCGTATACTGCGCCCCACCATAGGAGTGTTCACCTGTTTAGGCGATGCTCATCAGGAGAATTTCACGTCGTTGGAGCAGAAGTGCCGCGAGAAGCTCCAGCTCTTTCGCCACTCCGACGTGCTCGTGTGGGCTGAGGGTAACCCTGTAGTGGATACTTGTGTCCACTCTTTCGGCTTTTCTGGTCGTCTTGTGCCGGTGCATGTCGGTGGGGCGGCTCCTTCTTCTCTCGAGGTCAACCGCCTGCTCTGCTCTGCCGTTTGCCGTGAGCTCGGCATGGCTGAGGAGGAAATCCAGCGCCGCTCCGCCCAGTTGCAACCCGTGGCCATGCGCCTCGAGGTTAAGCAAGGGTTGCGCGGTTGCACGCTCATAAACGATTCTTACAACAGCGACCTCGCCTCGCTCGACATAGCCTTAGACTTCATGCAACGCCGCCCTGGCGAGGAACATCTGCCTCACACGCTCATTCTTAGTGATATACAGCAGACAGGCTTCGATGCTGAGACGCTTTATTCCCTCGTGGCGTCTCTTGTCGCAAGCCGTGGTGTCTCCACGTTCATTGGCGTGGGACCCGAGCTCTCCCGTTGTGCTTCCCTCTTCTCTTTCCCCGGGCTTCAGTGCTACTTCTTCCCTTCCACTGAGGCGTTGCTGCTAAGTCCAGTGTTCGCCTCGCTCAGCGGTCAGGTTATTTTGGTGAAGGGGGCTCGTGCCTTCCATTTCGAGAGCCTTGTCTCCCGCCTTGAGCAACGTGTGCATGAGACAGTGCTGGAGGTGGACCTCAGCGCTCTTGTGGCGAATTTGCGATACTACCGCTCTTTCCTCCGCCCCGACACTCGTGTCGTTTGCATGGTGAAGGCCGGGGCTTACGGGGCAGGCAGTCTTGAGGTTTCGCGCGTTCTGCAAGACAATGGTGTGGACTATCTTGCTGTGGCTGTTGCCGATGAGGGAGTTGAGCTGCGCCGTGCGGGCATCTCTGCCGGCATTATGGTGATGAATCCTGAGATGAGCAGCCTGCGTCTCCTCTTCCGCTTTGGGCTTGAGCCGGAGGTCTACTCCTTCCGCCTTCTCGACGCTCTTGTTGAGGCGGCTGAGCGTGAGGGAGTAACCGCCTTCCCGGTTCACATAAAGTTAGACACTGGCATGCACCGTCTTGGCTTCGACCCGGAGAAGGATATGTCAGCTCTTGCCGAGCGCCTGAGCCGTCAGCATGCCTTGCTGCCCCGCAGTGTCTTCTCCCATTTCGTGGGTAGCGACAGCCTGGAGTTCGATTCTTTCTCAGCCCGCCAGTTCCAGCTTTTCACGTTTGGCGCGGATGCCCTCCAGAAAGTTTATCCCGACCATCACATTCTGCGCCATATCTGCAACACGGCGGGCATAGAGCACTTCCCCGAGCGGCAGATGGATATGGTGCGCCTTGGTCTTGGTCTCTATGGAGTGAACAGTATCACTAACCAGATTATTAATAATGTGTCAACGCTTCGCACTACTATTCTGCAAATTCACTCCGTTCCTGCTGGCGACACGGTGGGTTATTCGCGCAAGTGGACCGCGAAGCGTCCCAGCCGCATTGCGGCTCTGCCTATTGGCTACGCCGACGGACTGGACCGCCGCCTTGGAGGTGGCGTGGGTTATTGCTTGGTGGGTGGGGAGAAAGCCCCCTACGTTGGCAATATTTGCATGGATGTCTGCATGATAGACGTTACGGATATCCCCTGCAGTGAGGGCGACGCGGCCATTATTTTCGGTAAGGACTTGCCCGTGACTGTGCTTTCCGACACCCTTGGAACCATCCCTTACGAGATTCTCACCAGCGTGTCCGCCAGGGTCAAGAAGGTTTATTTCCGTTCTTGACTTCTCTTTCCAATTTCAGCAGAGTTTGTTTAGCGTTCAGTCCGCCGCCGTAGCCAGTGAGCGAGCCCTCGCTGCCTATAAC
>JAJPYT010000038.1:0-30635 GCA_021204845.1 Prevotellaceae bacterium
ATAAACGTAATATAGAATACTATAAACAGAATAATAATGTATCTTTGCTTGAAAAACAGAATATATGAAGAACGGTGAAATAAAATTGGGCGCTTGCAGTAAAGGAAACGACAAGATTGCTTCATACCACGAGGGTGATATTATTATCATCAATGAAACGAATAAGCTGGAATATACTATTTCCGCCAATTCCAATATGACTATCTTGCTAATGTGCAAGCAAGGTAAAACTCAGATATACATTGATAACAAAATGGTCATAATGGAAAGTTCAGACCTGTTGTTTATTCCTCCCAACACAAATATAACAAACTGGATGTTTAGCTCAGATGTGGATTGTTCCGCAATTTGTTTGCGGACAATGAAAGTACACGATTTTCTACGCACCCAAGACCTCCTGAATCTTCTTTTCACCATTCGTAAACATCCACTGTTACATATCAATGAAAACCAGTTCCATAATTTAATACGGTTAAAGGAGTATATTACACAGATGTTTTCTTCTACCCATCCCTATTATGAAAAAATAATGTCCCATTTTGTGGAAATCATTCTGTATGATATATTAGGGGCCTACAAAGAAGTAATGGAAGAAATTGTATCTGCCGATACCGATATACCCACTCGCTCTAACCAGTTATTCACTGCATTCATAAACTTGTTGCATAATGCCAAAGGCATTCACAGGGAAGTCAATTTTTATGCCGATAAATTATACGTTACTCCCAAATATTTATCCCACTTGTGCAAAAGCATAAGTGGAAGAACATGTTCACAATGGATAACGGAAACGGTTGTTGAAGAAATCAGGCACCTACTTTGTTACACGGATTTATCCATTAAAGAAATAGCCGACAAACTCCTATTTAATAATTACTCTTTCTTCTCTAAATATGTACGAGAAAAACTGGAGTGTACTCCTATGGAATATCGAGAACGGTTTAGGGTTGGCAATCAATGACCCCCTTTTCTGGTTTTTTATTTCTTTAATCAACAAATCACGCTGTAGAGAGAGAATTGATTTCAGCCATCACAAATTTCCCAGAAATATTCTAATTAATGCGTATACAGGGGGAACTTCGCTGAGGGTTGACGACGTTCAGCGTTCAGGAAGTTAACTTGTTTTATCATGGTTTTTCCGGAAAGGCGGTTTGGCTGGCTTTCTCGTAGCCCCCGTGTCGCCTGACGTAATCCACAAGGCGCGAGAAGAGGGCGTTAGTGCACAGAACAGCTGAATTGCCCACCATCACGAGGTAGTCCTCGGCTCGTGTCACGGCCACGTTGAGCTTGCGGTCTATGAGCTGCCCGTCCTCCTCGAAGGCTGTATCGGTAAGGAAGCGCAACTGCCCCTGCTCTCTCACCGTGAAGCCGTAGACTATGTGTTTTCGCTGGCTTCCCTGGTAGCGCTCAACGGTGTCTATGGTCACCCCCAAAAGAGCTGGCACATGGAGCTTCGCCACAGCGACACGTATGGTAGCTATCTGGTTGCGATAGGGTACTATCACACCCACCGTGCGTTCAGCGCAGAACGAGGAGCCCTCCCTCTGGTAGATGGCGAGCAGCTCGCAGGCTATCACCTCAGCCTCAGCACGGTTAGCTTTCGGGGAAGGAGCGGCATCAGACGGAGTAACGTCTATGAACCTGAGGCGCGGCACATCGGACAGGCTCAACTGGCGCGCGAGAGGCACCTCACGAAGCAAGCCGCCATAGAAGCTCATGCCAGGGAAAGCCGCTACCTCCTTGTGCATACGCCCCTGGCGGGTGAGCAGGTAAGTGACAGTGGGGTCGCCACGGTAGCGCGAGAGAAGCCTCTCGAAAAGGGAGAGGCGGCAATCTCTCAGCCCTATGGCGTGCAACTGAGGCTCACGGACCGCCGACTGAACGGGGCGTTGTCTGACTACCGCTGGAAGTTGCTTGTGGTCGCCTATAAGCACGAACTTGCCTATTGCGGGAAGCATTCCGTGCCTTGCCGCCATAAGCCCCACAAGATAAGGCTCCAATATCTGCGACGCCTCGTCCACTATAGCCAAAGAGAAGCGCTTAGCCTGGAAGAGCGGTCCACAGGAACTTAACGAACTCACCGTGCCCACGAACACACGTGTCTGCCCGATTATGCGCCTCAACCCCGAAAGAGTGCCTGCCTCAGCCATACGCTCCTCCAACAGATGGTCTCTGTATTCCTCGGGGCAGGAAACAGGGCTCCCAAGCCTGATAAAGTCGGTTTCACCGCACAATTTGCCGCATATCTCGTCGACGGCACGGTTGGTGTATGCCATAAGTAGGATGGAGGAGTCATTCTCCAGCAGTTCCTCTTTCAGAGTGTAGAGCAAGCCGAAGGAGGTCTTTCCCGTGCCTGGCGGTCCTATTATGAGGAACAGGTCCTTGGCTTGTTTTTCTCTCAAAACCAGTTCATTGAAGTCGCCATAGTCTCCCAACAATCTTCGTGAAGGGTCTGTCTCTGGACTACGGTGAAGCATGAGCAAGTCTCTGCGCTCCTGTGGCGCGGAAAGAAAAGCCTGCAACCCGGAGTAGAGCGAAGTGAAGGAAGCCTCCAAGAAATCGTGCTCCACAGCCCATAGTCTTGCTTTGTCACGCGTAAAGACAATGGAGTCTGTCTGCTCGTTTCTCAGCCTTATCCGCAGCTGGCGCTCCCCTAACTGGGCTATGGTGCCGCGGAACACCATGGTTTTGCGCACATCAGGCTCGGAGTCCACGTCGTAGGGGTAAAGCATCACTATGTCACCAACACGGAAATTAGACCCGTCGCACACCGTTTCATCGCTAAATGCGAGCTCCACGTGTGACACCATATCGCCAGCCTCGGTGGGCCACAACAGACGGAGACGGCAGTAGATGTTGCCAGCCGAGAGTTTCTCCTCTAATGTGTCGCGCCAGAGAGAGGCCAGTCCGTAATCCTCCCTCGCGCGGTCGCCTAACTTGGAGAGCACATGCTCCGTGGCAACGAAGCGTAACATTCTTAGATAATAAAGCCTCTCGACAGGCAGCGCCTCCCTGACAGGAAGCAACACGGAGCTGAGCCGTGGCTCGATGAAAGCCTCCCACAGCTTGCCCGACACGCCTTTCTCGTTCAAATCCCCAGGCGTGAGACGCTCCAGAACACCGAAGCCCTCCCGGCACAGGCGTAGGTCCATAGCCGCTATGAGATTGCGCAAGCGAATGGCACGCTGAAGAAGCTGGGGCGAAAAGTCCATGGAAACAAGCGGATTCTGGTATTTCGAGTAGAGCAAGAAAGCGTTAAGGCAGCCAGTGCCAGCCACGAACAGGCGATGATAATTGTATTTCAGTATGGCCATGTAGAGCAGCATCTGAACGCAGTGCTCCTCCCTTGCCCTTGGCGGAGCTGCGGGCGAAGCGTAAGGCACGTACTCCGCCTTGCCAGATTTTTGTTCTATAACTAAACTCATGTCCAATTGCAGGAAGTCCATGCGCCCCTGCAGACCCAGCATCTCACACACGAATGATGGCTCTACTATAGCCTGCCGCCTGTCGTAAGAGGCGACGAGTGAGGGGAGCTGCATGGAAAGAGCCCTGTGGATGTTTTCCCTTTGCCGCTTGGCTTCGGTGTGGAACGAGGTGTCCAGCTCAGCGCCAAGTATCGCCATGGCGTTGTGACTGAAGAAACGCCTCGCGCTTTCGGCGTAGGAAAGACAGTCGTCGTGCAGTTCCTCGTCCAACAGTTGACCAGCCATCAAGCCCAACAGTATGGGGCTCGTTTTTTCGTTAGGCAGAAGCCTGTTAATCAGCGATACCAAGGGGCTTTCGGCATAAAGCGAGAAGCACCTTGCCACGTTGGTGACATCGACCAGATAGTCGGGCTCATAGATTATCAGCTCTGGATAGAGACCCTCTTCCCTCACGACGGGGCAAATGATGTTCAATTCGCTCCCCTGGCGCAAAATGTCTCTGAGATAAGTCCAGTCGTGACCCGAGGGTTTATTGCCATCCTTGTAACACACCGTAAGCTCACCGTGCGCCCTGTTCTTCGAACGACCATAAATATTACAGTCATCCCAGTGCTCCACACGCATTCGTATGTAATCAATTTCATTCGTCATACGCCAGTCTGAAGGTAAGCCGCGGCTGCCTCAGCGCAAAGCTCCCCATCCACGGCGGAACTGACTATACCCCCAGCGTAGCCAGCTCCCTCGCCGCAGGGGAAAAGCCCATGCAGGCCCACGTGCTGAAAAGTCTCTCTGTCGCGCAAAATTCGCAACGGGCTGCTTGTGCGTGTCTCCACGCCTATGACCACAGCCTCGTTAGTGAGGAAGCCACGCTTCTGACTGCCAAAGAGGCGGAAGCCTTCCTGTAGACACCTCACTATGTCTGGCGGCATCCAGAAGTGCAGCGGGCTGCTTATGAGACCTGGAGCATAGCTGCTACGGGGCAAATCGTAACTTAGGCGGGCATTCACAAAGTCAGCCATTCTCTGCGCTGGGGCAGTCTGTTTGCGGTTGCCCTGTAGCCAGCAGTCGTTTTCCACCTTTTCCTGATAGCGCATCATTCGCGGCACGTCGTCTCCCTCAACATCTTCGGGACGTAGCTCCACAACCATTCCGCTGTTGCTCCACTGCCCTGCCCTGCCGCTCGGGCTCATTCCGTTGACCACTATCTGCTCTGGCGCGCTTGCCGCCGGCACGACACTGCCTCCAGGACACATGCAAAAACTGTAGACCCCTCGCCCCTCCACCTGCCTTACAAAGTTATATTCGGCCGCAGGTAGGTACTTCCCCCTGCCTTGTCGGGAGTGATATTGCAGCTGGTCGATGAGCTGGGCAGGATGCTCGAGGCGCACGCCCACGGCAAGCCCCTTCGCTTGCATCCTGACACCGCTGGAGAAGAGAAGCTCGTAAGTGTCGCGTGCCGAGTGCCCGGTGGCTAAAATCACAGCTCCGGCCCTAAAGGAGCGGTCTCCACAAACAATGCCCTCCAGCTTGTCACCCCGCGAGAGCAAGCCTGTCATCTTTGTCTGGAAATGCACCTCACCGCCGCACTTAAGAATTGTGCCGCGTATGTTCTCTATTACGGCAGGCAGCTTGTCCGTGCCTATATGGGGATGTGCGTCAGAAAGTATTGCCGGACTTGCGCCATGCTGACACAGGACGTTGAGTATCTTCTCTCCGTCGCCGCGCTTCCTGGAGCGAGTGTAGAGCTTGCCGTCGCTGTAAGCCCCTGCCCCACCCTCACCGAAGGCGTAGTTGCTCTCAGGGTCAATCTTCTGCAAGGGGCGTATCTGTGCAATGTCCTTCTTGCGCTCCCTGACATCTTTTCCGCGCTCAACGATTATGGGCTTTATTCCAAGTTCTATAAGGCGCAGGGCAGCGAACAAGCCGCCGGGTCCCATACCCACCACAATGACCTCAGGGCTTTCACTGACATCTCTGTAAGTGATTTGCCTGAAAAGCGGCTCGTCTGGCTGTTCGTTGATGAAGACACGTAGGGTAAGATTCACTATAATGTTTCTTTGACGCGCGTCTATGCTGCGTTTCAGCGTGCGGACGCAGGTTATGGTTCGCTCGTCCACGGCCCAGTCCTGAGCGAGGACCCGCTTGATAGTCTGCTCGTTGAAAGCGTCGCAGGGCTGAAGTCTTAGTTGAAGTTCCCTTACCATAGCTTATCCGAATAATTCTCTTACTGCCTCAGCCACGCGGGCTATCGGTATCAGCTTCAGTCTCAGACGGCTGGTGTCTATGCCCTTCAGTCCCTGAGCTGGCACAAGCATTCTCCCGAAGCCCAGTTTCTCCGCCTCCCGGGCACGCTGGCCGATACGGCTTACGGGGCGTATCTCGCCGCTCAGACCCACTTCCCCGCACATGCAAACGTCCGTGCCTATAGCCTCATCCACATTGCTGGAAATAACCGCCGCCACTACGCTGAGGTCCATGGCCGGGTCTGTCACACGCAGGCCGCCAGCGATATTCAGGAAAACGTCTTTCTGCACGAGCTTGAAGCCCACACGTTTCTCCAAAACAGCCAGCAGCATGCCTAAACGCCTCCCGTCGAATCCAGTGGCGGAACGCTGGGCAGTGCCGTAGGCGGCGGTGCTGACAAGAGCTTGGGTTTCTATTAAAAGCGGACGGATACCCTCAATTGCGCTGCAAATGGCAATGCCGCTCAGCCCCTCCCTGGCTTCGGTGAGCAGCAGTTCGCCGGGATTTGTCACCTGCAGCAGACCTCCCTGACGCATCTCGTAGATGCCCAACTCGCTGGTGCTGCCGAAGCGGTTCTTCATTCCCCGCAAGATGCGGTACATATAGTGCTGGTCTCCCTCGAACTGCAGCACGCAGTCCACTATGTGTTCCAGCACTTTTGGTCCGGCGAGGGTGCCATCTTTCGTGATATGCCCGATGAGGATGACGGAGCAAGCCTCCCTGCCGCTCTTGGCAAAGCGCAGCAGTGAGGCGGCACACTCCCTTATCTGGCTGAGGCTGCCTGGCGTTGAATCGAGAACCTCAGACGATATGGTCTGAATAGAATCAACAACCACAATCTGGGGCTTTACTTTTTCGATATGGCGGTAAATATCTTCGAGTGATGTCTCGCACAAGATGAGCAAATTCTCCGATGGAGAGGCGCAAAGGCGATCGGCTCGCAACTTTATCTGGCGAGCACTCTCCTCACCGCTCACATAGAGCACACGACGGTCCTTAAGGCGCAACACTGTTTGCAACGCCAACGTGCTTTTGCCGATGCCTGGCTCTCCTCCCAAAAGGATGAGACTGCCAGGCACCAGCCCCCCACCTAGTACTCTGTTCAATTCTTGGTCGCCCATGTCTATTCGTGGCTCTTCGTGAGCCTGTATCTCGCGCAAAGGAAGGGGAGAGGCTTCAGCCCTTCCGCCTACAATGGGGAGCGAGGGCGAACTTTTACGCGGGGAGGAGAGATGTATCTCCCTCATCGTGTTCCACTGACCACAGGCAGGGCAGCGCCCCAGCCATTTGGGCGATTCCTGTCCGCACTGTTCGCATACGTATGCTGTGGTATTATCTTTCTTCATAATAATCGGAATGTCAAGTATTTAAGGTTCCGCACTTGGGGCATTTACCCAAACTGTGCATGCGCGCCCCGCAGTTGCCACACACGTATTTGGGTCTGTGGCGCCTAACATATTGCAGAACAGCGCCCACGGCATATGCCACGAAGAGGGGATAGCCAATGTAATAAAGTGTAGTCAGCGAGAAAATCATGTACAATATTGCCACAATAGCCACAAGTGAGAAGGTGTAGAGGACAGCCTCAACAGCGCGAAGATTGCGGAATATCTCCATGACCGAGGCACAGAAAAATATAATAGTGAGCCACACGAGAGTGAGAAACAGCGCAAGGCAGGCGGGCAGCCCGAAGGGGTTGAGCGTGGGATGAAAATAGAAATACGCCCACGTTTCTGGCACAAACTTCTGTATGCTGGCATAAAGGATCGCGGCTGAGCTGAGAATGAGGCAGAGCATGAGCGGATAAGGCGAGGGAATATCGTCGATGTGAACAATGTGGTAACGTTTCCGCCTCATGCGCCTGCCGAGCCAAACGACTGAAACAAGCAGCGAGAGAGCGACAGTGACCACGACGTGGGAGCCAGAGAACAGATATATTCCGTGAGAAATGGGCTCATCGGGGATGACGCTCTGAAGCAGCTCGCGCTCGTGGAGCCAACCCTGCGTGAGCTGGTCACGGGCTATTTTCACCCACACACTGTCGAGCGAATCCTCGGGAATAACCACTATCTGCGCCACAACTACCTGGTCTCCATGCCCCACGTAGACCGAATCTCCCCGCTCGGGGGCGATGAGCAGGTGCATTGGCATGTCGACCTGCAAGGGAACAGAGTCGGCAACCACCATAAAATTGTAGCCTACCTCATAGTCCTCTGGCTGCTTGGGGTAGCGGCAACCCACGAGCGAAACAGACAATATTATGAGCCAACTATACCGCATAGACTTGCATCTCACATTTAAGGCAGTCGAAGCGCAGGCGAAACTTGCGACCGTCCGCCAGTCTTAGGTAGAGGGGCTGCGCAGGGGCAGCAGAATCGCTCTTCAGGCAATGCCCAGTCTCGAGCAGAATACAATAGCGGCCTTGCATGAGCAGGGGCTCTTTACCCACGGCAGAGTGCGCCAGCTCCATCGCTTTCTCTATCCGCACGGCTCCGTGGCGCAGGTAAAACCTCTCGGCAAGGTGATTCGCCACATTGCCCAAGTAAGTGACTGCCTGACCACTAAATGGCGCTGAAACCGTGGTTTTTCTCTCTGTTCTCTCCCTGAGCGTCTGGCTACTACATAGCTCCTCGGTCAAGTCTGTTATAACCTCGTTGCGCCAACTATTGAGCAAACTCACCGGGATGAAGGGATTCCCTACTAACCGTAGCTCCACTCTCTCACACACGAAAGGCGTGCCTCCTAAGCGCGAGAGTTGCCGCTCTATCCGCTGGCGCTGCTCTGAGCGCGCATCCTCTGCCGTGTATCGGAAGCTCTTCCCAAACATCATTGCGGTGCCAAGGATGGCTGCCTTCAAGGAGAAGCCGCCGACCGTTGCGGATAACGTGAAACGCAGTGGTATCCGCCTCTCAGCCGAGGGGCGGGACAAGAGTGCCTCGAGGCGCTGGTTGAAATTGCGGCTGAGAGTGGTGCCAATGCGCAAGCCAAGGGGCATCTCGTGCGGATAGAGTCGGCGAGCCTCTACCCTATTGACGCGGAAGCCCTTGAGACAGCCCTCATCGTCGTAGAAACAAAGTCCGTCGCCATTGGCGATTTCCGCCTCTCCATCCGCCACTATATATCTCTCCGTAATACTTTTTACCACCCCGATGGATTCACCAGCACTCTTCGGGGAGAGAATATTAGCAAGCCCGGTGACGCGTCCGCCAAGGAAATAATCGGTGAAACCACGGTTGAAGACAGCCCCAAGCCGCGGCTCGAAGCCAAACGTATGCCGCCCCAGAGATGAACGGCAGTAGTCAGCCGGCCGCCTCGCGAATATCTCATCGAGGCGCTGGCGGTAGAACGCCACCACGTTTTTCACGTATGCCACATCCTTCAGCCGCCCCTCTATCTTCAGGCTCACCGCGCCAGCGTCGAGCAACTGCTCCAGAGAAGCGCTACGGTTCATGTCGCGAAGCGAGAGAAGGTGTCGTTGGCGCTCCAGCACTCTGCCCTCCGAGTCCTCGAGGTCGAAAGGCAGGCGGCAGAACTGGGCGCACTCGCCACGGTTAGCGGAACGCGAGAAACAATATTGCGAGGCGTAGCACTGACCGTTATAACTGACACAAATGGAGCCGTGGACGAAGACCTCCAGCCTAACGTCAGGCACCAGACGATGAATCTCAGCCATCTCTGGCAGGCTTAGCTCACGAGCCAGCACCACCTGCCCGAAACCGAGGTCACGCAACCAGCGCGCCTGCTCTGGAGTACGGTTGTTTATCTGTGTGCTGGCGTGCAAGGGAATGGGCGGCATCTCCATCTCCAGAAACGCCATATCCTGCACAATCAGGGCATCAGCGCCAGCCTCGTAGAGCTGCCACGCCAACTGGCGCGCTTCCTCCAGCTCGTCGTCCATCAAAATGGTGTTAAGCGTGACATAAACTTTCACGCGAAACACGTGAGCCTGATGGCAAAGCTGCCTTATATCATCCACAGAGTTGCCAGCCGCCGCACGAGCGCCAAAGCGCCCTGCACCGATGTAGACTGCATCGGCTCCGTGACTTATGGCTTCGAGAGCCGTCTTCAGGTCGCGCGCCGGGGCTAACAGCTCAATGGATGTCATTCAGATTATATGGGGTCTCTTGATAAATATAGTAGTTCAACCAGTTGAGGAACAACATGTTGCCATGCGTGCGCCACGTCACAAGCGGCTCTTTCGAGGGGTCGTCATCTGTGTAATAGTTGCGTGGCTTCTCTATGGGAAGCCCTTTCGCAAGGTCACGCTTGTACTCGGTGTCAAGTGTGTTGGTGCTATATTCGCTGTGCCCCGTTATGTAAATTTCCCTTCCACCACGAGCCATCACCATGCTAACTCCGCTCTCAGCTCCCTCGGCTATGAGTGTCAAGTCCGGGTTTGCCCAAATGTCGTCTCTGCGTATCTCGGTATGGCGGCTGTGCGGCATAAAGAAAACGTCGTCGAAACCACGGAATATGGGCAGCGAGGGCAACAAGGGCCTCTGAGGGAAGATGCCGAACATTTTCTTCGGCAAGGGATATTTGGGAATGCCGAAATGGTGGTAAAGCCCAGCCTGGGCTGCCCAGCAGATGTACATAGTGCTGGTCACGTGAGTGCGGCTCCAGTCGAAAATTTCCGTCATCTCGCCCCAATAGGTCACCTCCTCAAAGTCAAGATGCTCCACCGGGGCGCCTGTTATTATCATTCCGTCGTATTTGTCGTCGCGCATTAGCTGGAAGTCACGGTAGAAGGCTTTCATGTGCTCCACGGGAGTGTTTTTGCTCGTGTGGGCTTTCACCTTCATGAACTCAATCTCCAACTGCAGGGGCGTGTTCGCCAGCAGCCGCACAAGGTCCGTCTCGGTGGTTATTTTCAGTGGCATGAGGTTCAGAATAGCTATCCGAAGAGGGCGTATATCCTGCATCCCCGCGCGCGAACTGTCCATGACAAAGATATTCTCTTTCTTCAGCAGCTCGATGGCAGGCAGTTTGTCGGGTAGTTTAAGTGGCATTGTCTTCCTTTTGTTTTTGTCGTGTTTTCTATATAATTCGTCAGTTTTCTCAGGCTCACCAGATGGTAACCCTCTTCTCCTTTGGCAGATACATGGGGTCACTTTCCTTTATGTTAAAAGCCTCGTACCACGCGTCTATATGGGGCAACTGGGCGTTCACCCTCCACTTTGCCAGGGCGTGCGGGTCGCTCTTCACACGGTTGCGGATTTCCGCGTCCCTTATGTTCTGCGCCCACACGTTGGCGTATGCCAGGAAGAAACGCTGCTCGGGCGTGAAGCCATCCTTATCCTTCAAAGGAGCATCCTTAGTCGCGTTCTTGAAAGCCTGAAAAGCCACCATCAGCCCCCCGTGGTCCGCCATGTTCTCGCCAAGAGTAAGGCTGCCGTTAGCATGCAGCCCCGGCAGCACCTCTATGGAGTCGTGGAACTCACGCATCACCTGTATTCGCTCGTTAAAGCGGCGGGTATCCTCCTCGCTCCACCACTTGCGCAGGTTGCCCTCCTTATCATACTGCGAGCCCTCGTCGTCGAAGCCATGAGTCATCTCGTGCCCTATTACCACTCCTATAGCCCCATAGTTGAACGCATCGTCAGCCTCCATGTCGAAGAAGGGGGGCTGCAAGATACCGGCAGGGAAGCAAATCTCGTTCGTGCTGGGGTTATAATAAGCATTTACTGTCTGCGGAGTCATATACCACTCGTCCTTGTCAACGGGCTTGTTAAGATGCGTCTCCACCATGTCGTTGAGTGCCCACTCGTTGCAAGCCAATATGTTAGCTAAATAGTCATCGCCCAAGGTAAGGGCGGTGTAGTTCTTCCATTTGTCAGGATAACCCACTTTCACGTAAAAAGCGTCCAGCTTCTCGCGCGCCACCTTCTTGGTCTCAGGGCTCATCCATTCCTGCACGTCTATGCGCTCGCCAAGCGCTGTCTGCAGGTTGGCTATCAGCCTCCGCATACGCTCTTTAGCCTCTGGGGGGAAGAAGCGCGCCACATAAAGCTGCCCCAAAGCCTCGCCCATTCCGTTCTCCACGCTTGCTATAGCGCGCTTCCATCGAGGTTTGTCCTCCTGCTGCCCACTCTTGGCACGCCCCCAGAAGTTGAAGGCTATGGCGCGGCTCTTGTCGTCCACGTATGAGCTTGCCATATCCATTGCGTGCCAGATATAGAGGTTTTGCAGCGCCTCCGGGCTTTCCTCCTTCAGCAGCCGTTCCACCTCGTGTATGGCTTCGGGCTGCCCCACAAGCACGCTGTCAATCCCGACGATGTGGAAATTAGCGAGATAGCCGTCCCAATCTATGCCAGGGAAGTCATTTTTCAGGTCAGTGTAGCTCATCTTATGGTAGTTGGCTTCGGGGTCACGCAGCTCGGTCATGCTCTTGCTCGCCCGTGCCAGGCGGGTCTCTATGCGCATGACATCAGCGGAGATGCGCTCTGCCTGAGCCTGTGAGAAGCAGGCATGGCGGCTAAGGTCGATAATATATTGAACGTAAGCCTTGCGGATTGCCTCTGTGGCGGAGTCGGTGTCGAGATAATAATCCTTCTGCCTAAGCGTGAGACCGCCCTGCACTATGTTCAGAATATTATTTTTCGAGTCTTTCTCGTCAGCTCCTATGTAAATGCCGAAGAGACCCTGCACCCCTTGCCTTAGCATGGTGGGCCACTTCTGCGAGAGCCATGTGGAAGTGACCTCAGGCGACGACTGGTAGCCGTCCACTCCAAGAAAAGCCACCAGCTGGTCAAGACCATACTCGTTAAGCCGAAGGCTATCCATGGCGGAGGTGTAGAGGCTGGCTATTTTCTGCTCTATGCTGCCCTCCTCGGTTTTCACGCTTGCCACGCTGTCTATTATGTCGCGCAACTGCTTGTTGTTGTTCTCTTGCAACTCATCGAAGGCGCCGAAGCGGCTGTATTCCGCCGTTAGCGGATGTGACTTTTGCCAGCCGCCTGTGGCGTACTGGTAGAAATCAGCGCCCAAGTCCGTCTCTGTATCCAAGTTCGCAATGTCAATACCCGGCTTCATTTCACTTTGGCAGGCAACTAATGTAATTCCCAAAGTGGCTACTGCCAGTAGCCCCGCCTTAGGGGCTGTAGAAGCATTATCTTTCATAATCACCTTATATGTTATCATGTTGTGCTTTTTCTAATTCTTCCATCGCCTGTTCCCATTCTGTCTCGGCAGCCTCCTGCTGCCTCTTCAGTGATGCGTGACGCTCATAAAGTTTCATGTCGGCGCTGCCCTCTGCTGTCGCCATTTGTGCCTCCACTATCCTGAGCGCCTGTTCCATCTGGTTCACAGTCTCCTCCGCTTCACTGGCTGTTTTCTCCAATTTCCGCAATCTGCGGGCGCGGGCTTTCTGCTCCTCGTAGGTGAGGCGTGCGGCAGAAGGCTCGTTTGGCGTCACGGACTGCTGCGCGGGAGTGGGAGCGCACTTTTGCTGCTCGCCCATGGCACGCACCCCGTAATAACCGAGAAAATCATAAATGCCGCCAATGTGCTCCCTCACCCTGCCCCCGGCAAATTCATAGATGCGGCTCACCATTCCGTCGAGAAAATCACGGTCGTGACTCACCACTATGACAGTGCCTGCGAAATCCCTTATTGCCTCTTTCAGCACATCCTTCGACCGCATGTCCAAGTGGTTCGTCGGCTCGTCAAGTATGAGAAAGTTTACTGGTTCCAGCAACAGTTTTATCATTGCCAGCCTCGTGCGCTCGCCTCCCGACAGCACTTTCACCTTCTTGTCGGAAGCCTCGCCACCGAACATGAAGGCTCCCAGTATATCGCGTATCTTCAGCCTCATCTCGCCACGTGCCGCACGGTCTATGGTGTCCAGCACCGTGAGGTTCTCATCGAGCAGCTGAGCCTGATTCTGGGCGAAGTAACCTATCTGCACGTTATGCCCAATCGTTATCTTGCCCCCATGCTCCGTCTCGCCCATTATGCATTTCACGAGCGTGGATTTCCCCTCGCCATTTCTGCCCACGAAAGCCACCTTCTCGCCTCTCTTCAGCGTCAGGTTCACATTGTCGAACACCTTATGGTCATACGTTTTCTCCACATCCTCGAGGATGAGCGGAAAATCGCCGCTACGCACGGGGCAGCTGAACTTCAGGTGCAGGGACGAGTTGTCAACCTCGTCCACCTCTATGGGCACTATCTTCTCCAACTGTTTAATGCGGCTCTGCACCTGCACGGCTTTCGACGGCTTGTAGCGGAAGCGGTCGATGAACGCCTTCGTATCAGCTATCTCCCTCTGCTGGTTCTCGTAGGCGCGCAGCTGCTGCTCCCGCCGCTCCGCCCTCAGCGTGACGAACTCGTTGTATTTCACCTTATAGTCGTAGATGCGCCCGAGGCTTATCTCCATCGTCCTGTTGGTCACGTTTTGCAGGAAGGCGCGGTCATGGCTCACCACAATGAGAGCTCCGCCCCTGGTGGCAAGATACTGCTCCAGCCATTCTATGCTCTCTATGTCAAGATGATTGGTGGGCTCGTCGAGCAACAGCAGGTCTGGCTTCACCAGCAGCAGCTTGGCAAGTTCTATTCTCATGCGCCATCCGCCGGAGAGCTCACTCGTGGGGCGGTCAAGGTCCGTGCGTGAGAAGCCCAGTCCTTGCAGGGTGCGCTCCAGCTCGGCTGAGTAGTTAAGTCCGCCTAAGGTGCGCAGCCGCTCGCTCTGGTGTGTAAAGTCGTCGAGCAGGCGCAGATAGTCCGCGCAGTCCGTGTCACCGCGCTCCCTCAGCTGGTTGCCCATCTGGTCTATTTGCTCTTGCAACTTATGGAGGTGGGAATATGCCTTTTCTGCCTCCTGCCTCACGGTAAGCCCGTCCGCCAGCCTCATCACCTGGGGCAGATAACCTATGCTCGTGCCGCTTTTTGCGTTCACCGTTCCGCTCGTGGGCGCTTGCAGGCCTGCCAATATCTTCAGCAGCGTGCTCTTGCCTGCGCCATTTTTACCCACAAGGGCTATGCGGTCGCGCTCGTTTACCACGAAACTGACATCGTTCATCAAGGCGCGGCTACTAAATTCCATGTGCAGGTGGTCAACGGCTACCATCTCTCTCTCTCATTCATACCATTACGGGCGGTTTGTGGGCAAAGATAGTGATTTTTGCGCTAAAGTGGCTGGTGATTTACGTTTTTTTATGTAAGTTTGCGGCAGAAAACGCATAACACATTTAGTTTCTATGATTGAGTCGATGACAGGCTACGGCAAGGCCACAGGGTCCGCGGGCGGAAAGAAAATCGTGGTGGAAGTGAAGTCGTTGAACAGCAAGGCGCTGGATCTCTCCAGCCGCGTGGCGCCAGCCTACCGGGAGAGGGAGATGGAACTCCGCGCCGCTGTGGCGAAGAGACTGGAACGCGGCAAGGTGGACTTCAGCCTCTGGACCGAGAAAGACGAGCCAGCATCCGCCGATTCTCCCCTCAACGGGCCCCAGCTCGGCATTTACTACCGCGGGCTTTTGCGGCTGTGCCGCGAGCAGGACATTCCCGAACCCGACAATCCCTGGCTCACGCTCATGCGCATGCCCGATATTTTCCTTAGGCAGGAGCCTCAAGGCGAGGTGACGCCAGAGGAGTGGGACATCGTGAACCAGACCATGGAGGAGGCTCTGCGCCAACTGGTGGACTTCCGCAGGCAGGAGGGCGAGGCGCTCCGCCTTAAGCTCGATGACAAGCTCGACCGCATCGCCAGCCTCCTGCAGAGCGCGGAGCCCCTCGAGAAGAGCCGGGTGGAAAAGATAAGGCAGCGCATCACCGACGGACTGCAGAGCCTGCGGGGTGTCGACTACGACCAGGGGCGTCTCGAGCAGGAAATGATATACTACATAGAGAAACTCGACGTGAGCGAGGAGAAACAACGCCTCTCGAACCACCTGCGCTACTTTCGCGAGACCATGGATGGCGGTCACGGGCAAGGCAAGAAACTTGGCTTCATAGCCCAGGAGATGGGGCGTGAGATAAACACCCTCGGCAGCAAGAGCAACCAGGCGGAGATGCAGAACCTGGTGGTGATGATGAAAGACGAGCTGGAGCAGATAAAGGAGCAAGTGCTCAACATCCTATGAGCACCGTTACCGTCGCCGGCCGCTGTGTCATCTTCAGTGCCCCTTCGGGAAGCGGCAAGACCACTATCATACACTACCTCATGAGGCGGCACCCCGAGTTTCGCCTCTCCTTCAGCGTGAGCGCCACCAGCCGTCTGCCCCGCGGCAGCGAGCGCAATGGCGTGGACTACTTTTTCCTCTCCCCAGAGGAGTTCCGCCAGAAGATTGCCCTCGGTGAGCTGCTGGAATGGGAAGAGGTCTATCCCGGCCGTTTCTACGGCACCCTACGCTCGCCCGTGGAGCGTCAGCTCTCCCTGGGGGGGAACGTGGTGTTCGATGTCGACGTGAAAGGCGGCCTCAACATAAAGCGCCATTTCGCCGACAGGGCACTCAGCGTGTTCATCCAGCCCCCCTCTGTCGACGAGCTGCGCCGGAGGCTCACCGCCCGCGCCACCGACGACGAGCGGCAAATACTCCAGAGGCTGGCGAAGGCGGAATACGAGATGAGTTTCGCCCCCCAGTTCGACAAGATTATTGTGAACGACAACCTCAGCGAGGCCGTAGAGAGCGCCACAGGGCTGCTCTCCCGCTTCCTCCTTGGCGTATGACGGAAGCGAACATGCTCCTTACAGGCATCTACGGAGGCTCTTTCAACCCCATCCACTACGGACATATACGTCTCGCCCAGTCGCTGTGCTCGCTGGGGCTGGTGGGCGAGTTGTGGCTCATGGTCTCCCCTCTCAACCCCCTTAAACAGAACGGCCCAACCGCTACAGCCCCAGCGGGGCTGAACACCGTTAGCCGCTTGCCCTTTGGGCTGGCGGACATGAATAACCAGGCACTGCTTGCCGACGAGGCGCGGCTGCGGCTCGCGCGCTTGGCGGTGCAGGGGCTGGACGGGCGCATACGAGTCTCCGATTTCGAGATGCGCCTGCCCCGCCCCTCTTACATGGCGCTCACCCTCCAGGCACTCCGCCTCACCTTCCCCGAGCGGGAATTCGTGCTCGTTGTGGGGGCAGACAACTGGCAACGCTTCTCCCAGTGGTACAGGGCGGACGAAATCATTGCCCGCCACAGCGTCATCGTTTTCCCCCGGCGCGGAGCGGCGGTTAGCCCTCGCTCCCTGCCCCCTGGTGTCACCCTTGCCCCCACTCCACTGATAGACATCAGCGCCACCAGCATAAGGCAACGCATAGCCGCCCACGCCTTCGATGGCAGCACCCTTCCCCCGCCTGTCTGGCATGAGATACAAAAGCAGGGGTATTACCAGAGTGACTGCGTAAGCTCCTCCCCCACAGGATGACAGGAATAAGGGCAACATAGTCCTTACTTCTACAGGAGAATACTGCAGATGGTAATATAAATTTAGGTAAATACCGGAAATTTAATGAAATTTAACTTAACAATCGGCTTCAATGCCACTATTTTCCTTAAATTTGTGATAATTAAAGAAAAGAAAGTCAAAACCAAGACAGGGCAAACTTACTTACAGAGCGTATATCGGGAATACGACTGAAAAGCCTGGGAAAGTAAAGGATAAGCCGTTATAAAGTAGAGGGGAAACAAATAAAACATAAACAAAACTTGAGAGAAACGACGCAGCCAGTTAAAAGGGGTCTTCTGGCATAAGTCGCTTGACATTTTTAAGTATAAAGGACCCTACTTAAATCTATTGTATGAAAAACAGGAAAAAAGAAAGTCTGTCGCGTCGTGCGGATCAGTTCCGCCAGCTGTGCCTCATTGCCTTGCTCTTGATGTTAGGCATTGGCGCTTATGCGCAAAGCGGCCCTGTGACAGGAACTGTCACAGACAATTCGGGGGAACCTCTGCTTGGGGCGAAAGTCATGGTTAAAGGGACCAACAACGCCACTGTTACGGACACGGACGGTAAGTTCTCCCTGCAGAATGTTCCGGGAAACGGAACCCTCGAAATCAGTTTCATGGGCTTCCAGACACAGAACGTACTTGTCAGAAGACGCGCCCGCATCCAGGTGGTTCTGCAGGAGGACCAGGAAGCCATGGAAGAGGTGATTGTGGTAGGTTACGGCGTCCAGAAGAAATCTGACGTGACCGGCGCGGTTGCCAGAGTTGGAGAAAAGGAATTGAAGGCAATGCCCACAAGGAACGCCTTAGAAGGCATGCAAGGTAAGATTGCCGGTGTCGACATCACCTCCAGCCAACGTCCAGGTGAGCTCGGAAGCATTAACGTGCGTGGTGTCCGCTCTATCTCCGCAGACCAGGCCCCACTATATGTTGTGGACGGAATGGTTATCCAGAACGGCGGCATCGACAACATCAATCCCTCGGATATCGAGACTATCGATGTGCTGAAGGATGCCTCAGCCACAGCCATTTACGGATCACGTGGCGCCAATGGCGTAATTCTCATCACCACCAAGAAAGGTAAAGAAGGACAGTTGCATCTGAATTATTCGGGAACTGTGACAGTGGACAAGATGGTAGACGTGACAAAATACATGAGCGCCTCAGAGTGGCTTGACTATTCCCGCTTGGCAAAGTACAATATGGGCGCGTACGCTTCCGCCACTCCCGACTATAACCTTGATAAAGCCGCTTACGGAAGCGTTTCCGCCTCTTGGGCAAACATAGAGAAGGCGTGGACTCAGCAAGCCGACGGCTCATACGTTTACGACCCCTCCGCAGTAGGCTCCTACAACTGGGCAAGTCAAGGAAAGCAGACTGGTATAACTCACGAGCACACTCTGAGCGCATCAGGTGGCACCGAGAAGATGCAGGGCTACGGCTCATTCGGCTATTTGAAGCAGAAGGGCACGCAACCTGGCCAGAGCTACGACCGCTACACGATGAAGGTTTCTGTTGACATGAAGCCGACCAAGTGGTTCTCAATGGGTGCTACTATCAACGGCTCCTATGCCGAACAGGACTATGGATACAGCTTTACAAAGTCTGTCACCGGCGCGGGCGACTACTACAGCGCTCTGCAAAGTATGCTCCCCTGGACTGTTCCTTACGACGAGAATGGAGACTACATACGTCTGCCGAACGGCGATGTTAACATCATAAACCCGATAAACGAGCTCGAATATAACACCAACAGGCGCAAGACCTTCCGCGCCAGCGGAGCTGTCTATGGTCAATTAGACTTTGGCCAGATGTGGAAGCCTCTGGAGGGTCTCTCCTACCGTTTGCAGTTCGGTCCAGAGTTCCAGTACTATACATTGGGCATAGCAAACGCTGCGGAGGGTATTAACGGCGACGGAAACAACGGTGTACGCTACAGCCCATACAACAAGGTTGCCTGGACACTTGATAACCTTATTTACTATAACAGGACTTTCGCCAAGATTCACAGCGTAGGCATTACTCTTATGCAGTCCGCCTCAAAATACCACTATGAATATGCCGACATGAGGGCTACCAACGTGGCTTCCGCCGACGAGCTTTGGTACAACATCAGCAGCGGCGGTTCGCTGAGTTCCTTCGGCACTTCACTAACAGAATCCCAGATGGCTTCTTATATGATGCGTGTCAACTACGGCTTGATGGACAGGTATTTGCTCACAGCCTCCATTCGTTGGGATGGTGCCTCACAGTTGGCTCCAGGCCATAAGTGGGCGAAGTTCCCATCACTGGCCCTTGCATGGCGCATCAACCAAGAGGATTTCTTGAAAGATGTAACTTGGCTCTCCAACCTGAAGTTGCGCCTTGGTGTAGGTGTCACGGGTAATGCCGCAATCAGTGCCTACGCCACAAAGGGTGCCATACAGACTCTCTACTACAACTGGGGCACAACAGATTCCTCCATCGGTTATGTGCCCTCCGACCCGTCTTCCGCAAGTCCAGCCAAGATGGCTAACCAGGACCTCGGATGGGAAAAGACAACCCAGTATAACCTCGGTATCGACTTCGGCTTCTTCGACAACCGCCTGAACGGAAGCTTCGACCTCTATAAGACAAAGACCAGCGATTTGCTGCTCTCCATGACTATTCCTTCACTGACAGGTTACACCTCCACATACGCGAATGTGGGCGAGACTTCCGGTTGGGGTATAGACCTCATGGTTGACGCTTTCCCTGTGAAGAACAAGAATTTCCAGTGGGAAAGCACTTTCACATGGTCGCTGGACCGCAGCACCATCAAGAAACTGAGCAACGGCAGGACAGAGGACGTTGACAACTTGTGGTTCGTAGGCGAGGAAATAGGCGTTTACTACGACTACGTTTACGACGGAATCTGGAAGACCGACGAGGCCGAGGAAGCTGCCAAGTACGGTCGCCAGCCCGGTCAGATTAAGGTGAAAGACCTTAACGGCGACGGAGTGATTGACGCCAACAACGACCGCACAATTGTAGGCAGAGTGCGCCCACGCTGGTCAGGCGGTTGGACTAACACCTTCTCCTACAAGAACTTCGAGCTCTCGTTCTTCATCTACTCACGTTGGGGCTTCACGGTTCCTCAGGGCTCTGTCACTTTGGACGGTCGCTACATGATGCGCAAGCTCGACTACTGGGTAGCAGGCACAAACGAGAATGCCAAATACTACGCACCTGGCTCAAACGGTGAGGCAGCTGATACTTACGCTTCTTCTATGAATTATCAGGACGGTTCGTTCATCAAGGTCCGCAACATCTCCCTTGGCTACAACTTCGACAAGAAGCTGCTGAAGAAGGCTGGCATAGACAACCTTAAGATATACGTCCAGGCCATGAACCCGTTCAACATCTACAAGGCTTGCAGCTGGCTCGACACAGATCTGTTGAGCTACGCCAACAACACTACCACTTACGGTTCGGGCACCACGATAAAGAGTTTCGTAGTAGGTCTTAACATTGGTTTCTAACAGACATAATTAAAACGGTATACATATTATGAAATTAAATAGATTTTTCTTAACGGTCGTATCCGCAGGCTTGATTGGCGGCATGCTTGCTTCGTGTGCGGAATCTTTCCTTGACGAGGAATTGACGACCTCTTACAGCACAGACCGATTCAAGACACAAGACGGTCTGGACGAACTTGTCACCGGTGCTTACCAGAAGCTCAAATTTAAGTTCAATTACGTTTGGGCTATTGACTGCTACAACATGGGAGTGGATGAGTTCAGCGATGCCAATAACACATTCCCGAGCTGGAATGGCTATACTTCTGACCTCAACTCTGAGGAGGGAGACGCTAACCAACCGGTGTGGGATAACTTCTACGGACTCATTGAGCCTGCGAACATCATCATTACTAATATGCCCAAATACTACGACCAGAGCAGTTCCGACTACAACACTCGTTTAGGTGAGGGCTATTTCCTGAGGGCTTTTGGTTACTTTGAGTTAGTAAAGCAGTTTGGTGGTGTGCCCATTAAGTTGACTCCCTCCACCACAGTTGAGACTTACTTTACGCGCAATTCCGAGGAGGAGTGCTATGCCCAGATTATTTCAGACTTGGAGACGGCTTACGATTTGCTGCCCGAGACTCCCGCACAAACTGGACGTATCACAAAATGGGCAGCAGCCCACTTCTTGGCCAAGGCTCACCTGTTCCGCGCTTCAGAACTTTACAGCAGCTGGAACTCAGCCTACGTAAGTGACGATTTGGACGCTGTCATTAAGTATGCGCAAGAGGTTGTGTCCGCTCATCCTCTTTGCGATGACTATGTGGAGCTTTGGGACTACACCGAGCCTAACGGAGCTAATGAGAAAGTAAGTGAGGTTGTGCTGGCTGCCCAGTTCTCCAACGATGAATCTACGTGGGGACGCTATGGCAACCAGATGCACCTCTACTACCCATCTGTTTACCAAGATCTTGCAGGTACAGCTCGTGATATCTCCGGGGGGCGTGAGTTCTCTTACGTGAGCGCCACTGAATACACAATGGAAGTGTTCGACCGCGTAAATGACTCCCGCTTCTGGAAATCATTCATCACCTGCTACGGAGCGAACGACGCCAGCGGTTGTCCGACATGGTCTGACGACGACATTGCAAGTGGTCTGGCTCCAGACGGAGTTGCAGCCGGCGACAAGCGTTTCTACCCCACCATGGATGAGAGTGACCTTAACGGCATCGGCATTAAGTATATCGTCAATAATCCTGGTGACGACCGCTACGAGGACGCTAATGGCAACCTGGCTGACCTCGAAGTCCTGAAGAATGGTAAACTGATGCCAACTCACACATTCGTGCGCTACTTCAAGGGCGAGGCTCAGAACTGGAACACAGGCACAACGAAGACTGGCAACTACTACAATATCTATCCTCACAAGCGCTCCGTCGCCCTGTCGAAGTTCCGCGATGGCTCACGTATCGCAATCGCCTCACAGTTCGGGACACGCGACGGAATCATCGCCCGCTCTGCCGAGGATGTGCTGATGATAGCTGAGGCTTATATCCGCAAGGGAGAGTCGAACTATAGCACTGCCATTGAGTGGATTAACAAACTTCGCGACCGCGCTGGTTACGCTGAAGGTGAGGACCGCAGCGTGAACAAAGACGGTGGGCAGTCCTACAAGACCAACTCTTACTGCTCCGGCAAGGGAGGCGGTTATTCCGCTGACGGCGCTATTTTCTGGGCAACAAACACTTACTACGAGTCCAACAACATGGAAGGCCAGGAGACCACAGCCTCCACGAAGAGCGCCATGCACCTGAACGGTGTTGACGATGTTTACAACTCAGAGACAGATAAGATTATCTATGAGAAGTTAGGTTGCTCCACAAACGCCGAGAAGATGATGTGCTTCTTGCTTGACGAGCGCACTCGTGAGCTCTGCGGTGAGCAGTTACGTTGGGAAGACCTGGCGCGCACCAAGACGCTGGAAGCCCGCTGGAATGCCTTCAATGACGCCAAGACGCAGTACAACAGCACATTCGACCCGAACAAGCATTATTATCGTCCGATTCCGCAGTCGTTCCTTGATGGTATAACCAATTCTTCAGGCGCTGCCCTGAGCACCGAGGAGAAAGAAGCTATGCAGAATCCAGGCTATTAACCTATAGTCTCCCTGAGCAATCGGGGCATAATAAAACTAAGAGCCCGCAAGCGTCAAACACGCCTGCGGGTTCTCTTTGTCACCGTTTTGCTCCTATCCGCCAGCCCAAGGGCAAGCGGTCACGCCTGTTCAGGGTGGTGTCAAAATGGGATTCACCGCTTGCGGATTCATGTTATACTATGCCCATCGTTACTGCACGCACGAGGGCTCGTCACTGCACTGATTCATGCACGTCAGTGCGGTAACTTCAGCGTGTCACCACAGAGATTTATAACTAATATATCAGACCAGAAAAAATATTACCGCAAATACCGCAATCCCTATAGCAACATGTGTGTTGCGGTATTGCGGTAACTTAATATAGACTTAATAACATGACATACTTGTATATTACCGCAATTACCGCAACGTATATGTACATGGGGGAATTGCGGTATTTGCGGTAACGTCATTATTTTTCCATACGTGTTTCATCATCACATTGATGGGAACAAAAAAGAAGCCAGCGGCACAAGATTCCGCTGGCCTCTTTGTTAGAAATATCAAATCTAAATCAGTTATTCTCGGGGCGGAGCTTACGAACCACCTCGGCGGTGCGCCACATCTCGCTGTCGTGAAGAGCGGCAAGTTCCTTCTCGAGACCCACACGGTAGTCGGGCTTCGAGTTGGCGTCGATGGAGATTTGAGCCTCGTGTCCGCACTTGACGGAAGCGTAAAGCTTCTGCACAACTGGCTTGATGGCGTCGTGGAAGGGACCCATCCAGTCGAGAGCGCCGCGCTGGGCAGTGGTAGAGCAGTTGGCATACATCCAGTCCATTCCCTTCTCGGCAAAGAGAGGCATGAGCGACTGTGTAAGCTCCTCTACGGTCTCGTTGAAAGCCTCGGAGGGGGTGTGACCGTTCTCGCGCAGCACCTCGTACTGCGCCAGCAGCAAGCCCTGGATTGCTCCCATGAGCGAGCCGCGCTCGCCAGTGAGGTCACTGGTGGCCTCGCGCTGGAAGGTGGTCTCGAAGAGATAACCGGAGCCTATGCCTATGCCAAGAGCCAGCGTGCGGTCGAGAGCCTTGCCTGTGGCATCCTGATAGACGGCATAAGAGCAGTTGAGTCCGCGACCCTCAAGGAACATGCGGCGCAGAGATGTGCCGGAACCCTTGGGGGCTACCATAATCACGTCGATGTCCTTCTGGGGAACGCAACCTGTGCGGTCGCTCCATGTGATGGCAAAGCCATGGGAGAAGTAGAGGGCGTTGCCTGGCTGGAGGCACTTCTTCAGGGTGGGCCATACGCTCATGACCGCCGCGTCGGAAAGCAAACACATGACGATGGTACCCTTTGTGGCAGCCTCCTCGATGGAGAAGAGAGTCTCACCAGGTACCCAACCGTCGTTGATGGCCTTCTCAAATGTCTTGCCCTGACGCTGACCAACTATCACGTTGAAGCCGTTGTCGCGCAGATTGCATGCCTGACCGGGACCTTGAACGCCGTAACCGAGAACAGCGATGGTCTCGTCCTTCAAAATCTCACGAGCTTTCTCTAAGGGAAACTCTTCGCGGGTCATCACTTCCTCGATGACACCGCCAAAATTCATTTTTGCCATAATAGTTTTATTTGTTTAAAAACATCAGTCTTCATTTCTATCATTTCTCTCCGCCGCCCACCTAAAGGTAGGCGGTTACGCCTGTTCAGCCTCTTTGAGGCTGTAGAGGTTGGGTCGTTCCTTTATTCGCCCTTTCAGCGAGGTATTTGTTCAACAGCTCCTCATGGCTCTTAGTGACGGCTATGCGCCCTGAGCGCACGTACTGCAACACAGCGCCAAGGGAGTTGAGGCTCTCGTAGAGGCTCACTATCTCCTCGGTGGTGCCCTTCATCTCCACAATGCTGTAGGTGGGGTTCACCTCCACTATGCGTGCCGCATGGGTGCGGACCACGCGAGAGACATCCCTGTTCTGTAACATCACGGGAGTGCTTATCTTCAGGAGGCAGACCTCTATGATGTAAATCTGGTCGTCGGTGAAGAAGTGAGCTTGCAGAATGTCTATCTTCTTCTCTATCTGACGGGTGAGCATCACAGCCATCTCACGGGTGCAGTTGCACGTGATGGTGTATTTGTGCACGCCAGGCGTGCTACTGGCGCATACGTTGAGACTTTCGATATTCACCTGCCTGCGCGTGAAAACAGCGGTTATCTGGTTCAGTATGCCGGCAAAGTTCTCACTGTAGATAATCATTGTGAAGAACTGCTCCCCTTGGGGCTTTTCATCACACTTGCCACAGGTGTTGCAATCGCCACACTCGGCGGCACCTATATTCTTATTCGTATCCATAGTCACTCCACTTCTAAAAGCATATTCTCCACACAGCCGCCCGGAGGTGTCATGGGCAGTATGTTGTCCTCCTCCTTCACGGCACACTGCAACAGGAAAGGCCCGTCGGTGTCCAGCATCTCGCGTATGGCATCAGCCAGGTCGGCACGCTCCACCACCGTGCGGCTGGGAATACCATAGGCGGAGGCTATACCCTCATAGTCGGGATTCAGCATGGGCGTGAAGGAATAACGCTTACCAAAGAACATATATTGCCACTGGCGCACATTGCCAAGGAAATTATTATTCAGCAGGATTATCTTCACGGGACACTTCCGCTCCATGATAGTGCCAAGCTCCTGAATGGTCATCTGCAAGCCACCATCACCAGTGAAAAGACAGACCCTGCGCCCAGGAGCCCCGAATGTAGCCCCTATGGCGGCAGGCAGGCCGAAGCCCATGGTGCCGCAACCGCCGCTGGTGAGCACGGAACGGGCTAAAGTGAACTTGAAGTAGCGGCAGCCGAACATCTGGTTCTGCCCCACATCGGTAACCAACACGGCGCTGTGCCCCGTGGCCTCGCTCACCGCGTTGACCACCTCGCCCATGAGCAAGGGTCCCTCAGCCGGATGTATAGCAGGCTCTATCACCTTGGAGCGCTCCTTCTCCTCGTAGGGGCGGAAACCCTCTATCCAGGCGTTGTGAGTGGCTTTGTCGATAAGCTTAGTGACTGCCGCCAGAGTTTGCTTGCAGTCGCCAAGCACAGCCAAATCCACCTTCACGTTCTTGCCTATCTCGCTGGGATCTATATCGAAATGTATCACCTTTGCCTGGCGGGCATAAGTTGACACGTCGCTCGTTACTCTATCGTCGAAGCGCATGCCCACGGCTATGAGCAGGTCGCACTGGTTGGTCATCACGTTCGGGCCCAGATTGCCGTGCATTCCCAGCATGCCCATGTTCAAGGGATGGTCGGAGGGCAGGGCGCTAAGGCCAAGCAACGTGCATCCTGCCGGAAGCTGTGCCTTCTCAAGGAAGGCTATCAGTTCCTCACGGGCGCCAGCCAGCTCCACCCCCTGACCTACCAGCACGAGAGGCTTCACGCTGTTGTTTATCATTTTGGCGGCTTGCTCTATGGCGCCAGGCGCAGGCTCGGGATAAGGCACATAACTGCGTATGTAGTCCACACAGGCTGGTTCGTAGTCCACCATGCCTGTCTGGGCGTTCTTCGCGAAATCCAGCACCACAGGACCTGGTCTGCCGCTCCGCGCCACGAAGAAGGCACGGCTCACCGCCCACGCCACGTCCTCGGCACGGCGAATCTGGAAAGCCCACTTGGTAATAGGCTGAGTGACACCAATCACGTCCACCTCCTGGAAAGCGTCAGTACCGAGCTGCGCAGTCCCCACCTGTCCGCAAATGACGACTAAAGGCGTGCTATCCATCATGGCGTCGGCAATGCCAGTTATAGTGTTCATTGCTCCAGGACCGCTCGTCACCATCGCACAACCCACCTTTCCGCTCACTCTGGCATAGCCCTGCGCGGCGTGCACGGCACCCTGCTCGTGGCGCACAAGAATGTGGTCGAGCCTGTCACGATGGTCATAGAGAGCGTCGTAGGTAGGCATTATGGCACCGCCAGGGTAGCCAAACATCACATCCACGCCCTCGTGCTCAAGACTTCTCATCAGCGCCTCGGCGCCGCTTATTCGTTCGCTCATATATGTTTGCTCAATCAATTATTCTGACACCGCCCTTATCAGCCGAAGCCACGCTCTGGGCGTATGCCCTCAGAGCCTTGCTCACAACGCGCGTGCGTGCGAGCGGGCGTTGCGGACGTGCCTCCAGCTCCTCGTCAGTCAGCCGCACGCTTATGCTACGGTTGGGGATGTCTATATCTATAATGTCTCCGTCTACTATTTTGCCTACCGCTCCGCCACTGGCAGCCTCGGGGCTGATATGCCCGATGGAGAGACCGCTTGTGCCTCCACTGAAGCGTCCGTCGGTTATGAGGGCGCACTCCTTGCCTAAGTGGCGGCTCTTAATGTAACTGGTGGGATAGAGCATCTCCTGCATGCCGGGCCCTCCCTTGGGACCCTCGTGGGTGATGACCACCACATCGCCAGCCTTTACCATACCGCCTAAGATACCCTCGCAGGCATCCTCTTGCGAGTCAAACACAACGGCAGGTCCCGAGAACTTCCATATGCTCTCGTCCACGCCAGCCGTCTTCACCACGCAGCCATCCTTGGCAATGTTGCCGAAGAGGATGGCCATACCGCCGTCCTTTGTATAAGCGTGCTCTATGTCTCTTATGCAACCCGTCTGACGGTCGGTGTCGAGAGTGTCGTAGGTGTTGCTCTGCTTGCCCAGCTCGTTGCAGAAAACTCCGCCGGGGGCGCTGCTGAATATACGCCTCGCCTCGGGGTCAATCTCCGGCTTCAAGATACTGTATTTCTCTATGTCCTCCGCCAGTGTGGCTCCGTTCACGCGCCTGACGCTGGTGTCTATAAGGCCTCCCTTTGCCAGCTCGCCCAGCAGGTTAAGCATTCCGCCAGCCCTGCCACACTCCTGCACGCTGTATCGCTGGCTGTTTGGCGCCAGTTTGCAGAGGAAGGGCGTGCGACGGCTCAGCTTGTCAATGTCTGCCATAGTGAAATCTACCTCAGCCTCCTGCGCCACTGCCAGCAGATGCAGCACCGTGTTGGTGCTGGCTCCCATGGCTATGTCTAAGGTCATGGCGTTCAGGAAAGCCTGCCGCGTGGCAATGCTGCGTGGCAACACACTCTCGTCGCCGTCCTCGTAATATGCCAAGGCGTTCTTCACTATCTGGCGAGCCGCCTGCCTGAAGAGCTCTATGCGGTTGGAGTGAGTGGCAAGTATGGTGCCGTTGCCGGGCAGGGAAAGCCCAATGGCCTCGGTGAGATTGTTCATGCTGTTGGCGGTGAACATGCCCGAGCAGCAGCCGCAGCCAGGGCAGGCACGGTCTTCTATGGTGGCAAGCTCCTCGTCGCTCACAGTGTCGTCCCCGCCTTTTATCATGGCTGTAATCAGGTCTATGTTCTCTCCTTTATATACTCCAGCCTCCATAGGACCTCCGCTCACAAACACGGCGGGAATGTTCAGCCTCATGGCAGCCATAAGCATTCCAGGAGTAATCTTGTCGCAGTTGGAGATGCAAATCATCGCGTCCGCCTTGTGCGCGTTGCACATATACTCCACCGAGTCGGCGATTATGTCACGGCTGGGAAGCGAATAGAGCATTCCGTCGTGACCCATGGCGATGCCGTCATCTATGGCTATCGTGTTGAATTCGGCAGCGTAGCAGCCAAGTTTCTCTATCTCGGCCTTCACTATCTGGCCCGCCTCGTGCAAATGGGTGTGACCTGGCACGAACTGCGTGAAACTGTTACAAATGGCTATTATGGGCTTGCCGAACTGCTCTCTCTTCATGCCGTTGGCCACCCACAGCGCCCTGGCTCCCGCCATACGCCGCCCTTGGGTGCAAACTTGACTTCTTAACTGGTTTTTCATTGAGGTACTTTTTACCAATATCTATCTAATCGAAATGCAAAATTACAGAAAAGCAGCGAAACAGACAAACAATTTGCCCCGTTCTTATTATTAGTATTTACACTATGTGCGACTGTAATGCCACCGCTGGCGATAGTTTTTTGCATTTTTTCATTGGGGGGAACTTAGAAAAGTGCGAAAAACATATTATCTTTGCGACGTATATACATAAACGAATGACAAAAGCGATGACAACAGAAAACCGGCTAATCTCCGTAAGCTACGAGTTATTCACCCAGTTCGACGGCGGCAAATGGAAGCTGGAAGAGACAGCTCCAGCCGACGAGCCATTCCAGTTCGTCAGCGGCATGGGCATGACTCTCGACGATTTCGAGCGGAAACTCGTTTCCCTGCAAAAGGGCGAGAAATTCGACTTCACGCTCTCTCCCGAACAAGCCCATGGCGAATACGTGGCGGAAGCGGTGCAGAAGCTGCCTCGCTCGGTGTTTGAGATAGACGGAAAACTCCACGAGAAGTATGTTTACGAAGGCGCTGTAGTGCCCTTGCAGAACAGCGATGGCGAGCGCTTCAACGGCACGATAAAGAAAATAGAGGCGGAGGAGATAACCGTTGACCTCAACCATCCCTTGGCAGGCTGCGCACTGCGCTTCACAGGTGAGGTGCTGGAGAACCGCATAGCCACCACCAGCGAGGTGGAACAGGCGGCGAAGTCCCTCTCATGCGAGGGTTGCCATGGCAGCTGCGGAGACTGCGAGGGCTGCGAGGGTTGCGGCTCTGACTGCGAGAAGATATAGATAATGAACACTTTTGGCGAGATATTCCGACTGACAACCTTCGGCGAGAGCCATGGGAAAGCTGTGGGAGGCGTTGTAGACGGCATGCCTGCGGGGGTGGCTGTGGATGCTGATTTCATTCAGACTGAGCTGAACCGCAGGAGACCTGGCCAGAGCCAACTGACCACCTCACGCAAGGAGGCTGACAAGGTGGAGCTGCTGTCGGGCATCTTCGAGGGTGTGACCACGGGACAGCCCATCGGTTTCACTGTGGAAAACACCAACCAGCACAGTCAAGACTACGAGAATATGCGCCATCTGTTCCGCCCCTCACACGCCGACTACACTTATACTCAGAAATATGGCGTGCGCGACCATCGTGGCGGAGGGCGCAGCTCTGCCCGTGAGGCCATAAGCCGCGTCGTGGGCGGAGCTTTGGCAAAACTGGCGCTCAGGGAAATTGGCATCACCGTTGAGGCCTACACCCAGCAGGTGGGGCAGATCACGTTGCCTGGCACGTACTTGGATTACGACCTCGCTGAAAGTGAGAAGAACGACGTGCGTTGTCCCGACCCCGTGGTGGCACAGAAAATGGCGAACCTGATTACTCAGGTGAAAGGGGAAGGCGACACGATAGGAGGCGTTATCGCCGGTGTTGTGCGGCATTGCCCCGTGGGGCTTGGCGACCCAGCTTTCGGCAAGTTGCACGCCCGCCTCGGCGCCGCAATGCTGGGAATAAACGCAGTGAAGGGCTTCGAATACGGACTGGGCTTCGCTGGAGTGAGCCAGAGGGGTTCGGAGCAAAATGACATTTTCATTCCCGACGGGGAAGGTGGCATTACCACTCGCACGAACAACAGCGGCGGCATCCAGGGCGGTATCTCCAACGGGCAGGACATTTACTTCCGTGTGGCTTTCAAGCCAGTAGCCACGCTGCTTCGTGAGCAGGAGACGGTGACAGACACTGGCGAACCTACCCTGCTGACCGCCAAAGGCAGGCACGACGCTTGTGTCTTGCCACGCGCAGTGCCAGTGGTGGAGGCCATGGCGGCAATGGTGGTGCTGGACAGCTACCTTCTGAACAAGACAATAAAATTATAACCACAAAACACATAACCATGAAAATGAGGACTAAACGAATCGCCGCATCAGCGCTATGTCTGCTTATGGCATTGGGAGCGAGCGCGCAATACGTTGGCAACGCCAGCGACATCTGGCTGAAAAGGATGCCCGGAATGGAGAAGAAAGACCGTAAGGCTCCCGTGTGGGTGACCCGTGAGAAAGACGGCACAGCCTTCAACGAGGTGACCAACCCCACTCTGGAATCTTATATGC
>JAJPYT010000038.1:30645-33841 GCA_021204845.1 Prevotellaceae bacterium
CCGGTGAGCGGCACCAGCAACGGAAAAGCCGTGATTGTGTGCCCTGGCGGCGCTTACGCCATGCTGGCATACCAGAAGGAGGGGCAGGAAATAGCCCAGTGGCTGGCTGGCCAGGGGTACAACGCATACGTGCTGGCTTATCGTGTGCCTAACAATCGCTTGGGGGCTCTGCAAGATGTGCAGCGCGCCATACGTGCCGTGCGCAGCCTTGGAGCTACGCAAGTGGGCGTGATAGGCTTCTCCGCGGGGGGAAGTCTGGCTTGCCGCGCCGCCACAAACTGGGAGAATCCGAGCTACGAACTTGTGGACAAGAAGATTGATACGCTCTCTTGCCGCCCCGACTTCGCCATGCTCATCTATCCCGCTTACCTCGACGAGGGCGAGAACGGCACTCTCTCTGAAGACCTTCACGTAAACGAGCAGACACCTCCCCTCTTCGTTTTCGGAACAGAAGACGACGTGAAATACAGCGGTCCCTCGTGCAAAACCATAATGAAAGCCATGCAGGAGGCTGGCGCACCAATTGAGTTGCACTATCTCACAAAGGGCGGTCACGGCTATGGCATGCGCTCAGGCGCGGGGCTTATCTGGCCTCTTCTGGCGGAAGAGTGGCTGAGAGGACTGGCGGAATAAAGGAACCACATCCCTCCGGAGCGAGGGAAGCATTTAAATAAGAAAAGGTAATATGAATATACTGGAACTGAGCGAGCAGGAGATAGTTAGGCTCGGAAACCTCAAGCAATTGCGTGACTTGGGCATTGACCCCTACCCTGCCGCTGAATACCCAACGGATGCCTTCTCCACTGAAATAAAGGAGAGATTCCATGACGAGGACGAGCCGCGCCAAGTGTGCATAGCGGGAAGAATAATGAGCAAGCGCATAATGGGCAAGGCGAGTTTCGCCGAGCTAATGGACAGCAAAGGGCGCATTCAAGTTTACTTGACGCGCGACGACCTTTGCCCCAATGCCGAGGACTACATCCTCTACAACACGGTGTGGAAGAAATGTCTCGACCTTGGCGACTTCATTGGCGTGAAGGGCTTCGTTTTCCGCACGCAGACGGGCGAGATTTCCGTGCATGCCAAAGAGTTGACGGTGCTCTCCAAGAGTCTGAGACCCTTGCCCGTGGTGAAAGAGAAAGACGGACAGACATTTGACTCGTTCGACGACCCCGAGCTGCGCTACCGCCAGCGCTACGTGGACTTGATAGTGAACAACGGTGTCAAAGAGACTTTCCAGAAGCGAGCCACCATCGTGCGCACCATGCGCAAGATTCTGGATGGGGCAGGATACACCGAGGTGGACACCCCAATACTGCAAAACATAGCAGGAGGCGCCACAGCCCGACCTTTCATCACTCACTTCAACGCCCTGAACCAGGACATGTATCTGCGCATAGCCACCGAGCTCTATCTGAAACGGCTAATAGTAGGCGGCTTCGAGGGCGTGTACGAGATTGGCAAGAATTTCCGCAACGAGGGAATGGACAAGACGCACAACCCAGAGTTCACATGCATGGAGCTATATGTACAGTACAAGGACTATAACTGGATGATGAGCTTCACGGAACGCATGCTGGAGGAGATCTGCATCGCTGTGAACGGCAAGAGCGAGGTGGAGATAGAGGGGAAGGTAATATCCTTCAAGCCGCCCTTCCGTCGTTTGCCCATACTTGATGCCATAAAAGAAAAGACGGGCTACGACCTCAGTAGCATGAGTGAGGAGGAGATGCGCCAGACGGCTACGAAGCTGGGCATAGAGACCGACTCCTCGATGGGGAAGGGCAAGCTCATAGACGAGATATTCGGGGAGACCTGCGAGGGCAGTTTCATTCAGCCCACGTTCATAATAGATTACCCCGTGGAGATGTCGCCCCTCACTAAGATGCACCGCAGCAAGCCTGGGCTCACAGAGCGTTTCGAGCTGATGGTGAACGGCAAGGAACTCGCCAACGCTTACAGCGAGCTTAACGACCCGATAGACCAGGAAGAGCGCTTCCGCGAGCAGATGCGCCTCGGGGAAAAGGGAGACGACGAGGCGATGATTATAGACCACGACTTCCTGCGCGCCCTTCAGTACGGCATGCCGCCCACAAGTGGCATTGGAATCGGAATAGACCGCCTGGTGATGCTAATGACAGGCAAGTTCGCCATAGGCGAGGTAATGCTCTTCCCGCAGATGAAACCCGAAGTGAGGGCTCCACGAGACAAGGACGAGGCTTTCACCGCCTTGGGCGTGGCTCCCGAGTACATACCCATTCTGCGTAAGGCTGGCTACAATCTGGTGAGCACACTTAAAGGTGCCAACCCCGCGAAAATACAGCAGCAGATAATAGAGATAGTGAAGAAGTATAAGTTGGAGGTGGAGAAGCCTTCACAAGAGACCATAGCGACTTGGACAGTATAGGGAAAATAGCCATTCTGGGAGGAGGCAGCTGGGCAACAGCGCTGGCTAAGATAGTACTGGAGTGTACCGACAATATTTGGTGGTACATGCGGCGTGACGACCGCATCGAGGAGTTCCGCCGCCTGAGCCACAACCCCGCCTATCTCACAAGCGTGCATTTCGACGTGAGCCGCATTCACTTCACCACTGATATCAATGAGGCTGTAACCAACTGCCAGACGCTGATATTCGTCATTCCCTCGCCTTACCTAAAAGGGCATCTGAAGAAACTGAAGACACGCTTCCGCGACAAGTTCGTGATTACCGCCATAAAAGGCATAGTTCCAGACGAAAACCTCGTGTGCTCGGAATATCTGCACCAGATGTACAGTATCCCGGAAGATAACATAGCCGTAATCGGCGGACCAAGCCATGCGGAGGAGGTGGCGCTGAGACGGCTCACCTACCTGACCGTGGGCTGCACCGACTTGGACAGGGCAGGCGAATTTGCTGACTTGATAGCCAGCGACTACATAAAGACAAAGACAAGCACCGATGTGCTCGGCATAGAATACGCCTCTGTACTGAAGAATGTCTACGCCATCGCGGCGGGCATCTGCAACGGGTTGAAATATGGCGACAACTTCCAGGCCGTGCTCATGACAAACGCCACACAGGAGATGTTGCGCTTCCTCCAGGCTGTGAACCCCGTGCCCTTCTTGATCACAGATTCCGTCTACATGGTCGACCTGCTGTTAACGGGATACAGTAATTTCAGCCGCAACCGCATCTTCGGCACAATGATTGGCA
>JAJPYT010000191.1 GCA_021204845.1 Prevotellaceae bacterium
ATGAGCCGTTTCTCCCCCTGGCGAGTGCTGCTGGTGGCTGCCGCGCTTGCCAGCCTCGCCACGCTGGCGGTGGTGCTGCTTGCTGGCTATGCGTCGGTATTGGCTTTCTTTGTTGTCTATGCCTGCGAAAGCATCATGTTTCCCACTATATTCGCCATGGCGCTCAGGCGGTGCGGCGGTCACACCGAGATGGCAAGTTCCGCCTTGGTAATGACCATAGTCGGCGGAGCCGTTGCCCCTCTCCTTATGGGCTTGATAGCTGACCATTCCGGCAGTGTGCCTCTGGCGTTCTGCGTCCCCCTCGTTTGCTATGTCTGCATAGCCGTATATTGCGTCACCGAACGAATTGCCACACGACAGTAAGGCAGAGGCGAGGGTGTGTGTCAGAAGAGGCATCCGTCGCTGCCCCTCTCCTTGAGCAGCGTTTTGTAAATCTCAGCGTCCTCCTCGCTATAACAGCAGAGAATAACATCGCCATGGAACTTGCCCTCACGCAGGTGTCTCTCTATGGTGTCGAGCGCCACACGGGCGGCTTCCACCTTCGGGTAGCGATACACTCCAGTGCTTATGCAGGGGAAGGCTATGCTCTTCAAGTCCGCCTGCTCAGCCAGCTGTAGAGCCGTGTCGTAGCACGATGCCAAGAGTTCAGCCTCGCCGTTCTTTCCGCCTCGCCACACGGGTCCCACCGTATGTATCACCTTCCAGGCTGGCAGACGGTAAGCATCAGTCATTTTGCTCTGCCCCGTGGGGCAGCCGCCAAGCGTCTTGCACTCCTCCAGCAGCTGTGGTCCTGCTGCACGATGTATGGCTCCGTCCACTCCTCCTCCGCCTAAGAGAGAGGTGTTTGCCGCGTTCACTATGGCGTCCACCACCAGTGTGGTAATGTCACCAACTATTAGTTTAAGCGTGTTCTCTTGTTTCTCCATGAAATCTGATTCTTCATAATCCATCATTAGTGCTTTAAATATGTAATCGTAATACTTGTAACAGCGTTGTTCTATCCTATTTGTCACATCGCTGTAATCGTCCCATTCGCAGGGGAGGGGAACTGGGCGCATCTCCTTGTCAAGCCCCACGGGCTGGCGCATGGCGGCTGTCCAGCGCGGAGAGAGAGAATGACCATGCACGGGTTCCCCACACTTCTCAATGAGGTCTGTCAGCGCCTTTCTGGAACTGAATTTAGTGATATCTGAAAGGTTGTTTGGCTCGAGGGGCAGTTGTCGTTCCAAGGCTATCTGCACCAAGTCGGGTGACATTTCGAGCAACTCGATCTGCGTGACCCCGCAATATTTCTGCACGTCAACCACTATAAAATAAGCGTTGCGGTGTATCAGTGGACTGAGAAAAAGCGGATTGTCGTCTGTGTCACAGTAATCATCCATGGGGCGTAAGGAAACCGTGTGAATACAGAAACGCGTCTTGTGCACAGGGCGTAGCAACTTGTCGCTGGTTTCCAGAAAACTGCCTGCCCGCAGCACGCGACCCTCGGTGTAGAAGTCCAAGTCGGCTGGCACGTCGGTGTCACGATATCGAATTTCCCCATAATTGGCAATGTGCATCAGCCGCTCCGAGAGCTTTTCCTTGAAATTCTTCTCGTTAAACAGGCGGTTGTGCATCTCCAGCAAAGGTTCTGGCGAGGCTTTTTTTGCTGGCGGAGCGACGGGGGACTTTCCCTTTTTCCAGGGCGTGAATGTGCCGTTCTCCTCCAGAGTACCAGTTGCTCCGTCCATGGTGAACGCCTTGTATTTGCCGTCGTGGTGGGCGTTTATGAGCTTATAGCAGAAGTCGCCCACTGCCCTGCCGTGCTCGTCAACTAAGCCCCATTTCCCGTCTTTGCGGGCACGTGCCGTGCCGCCGTGAAACACTCCAAGGTGGGTAAGCCCCAAGGAGAGGGGAATTACCACATTGCCACTGAGGTCTATGGTGCCGTAGATGCCATCTTTTAAAAATCTCACATAGCCGTCGTCGTCGAAATCAAGCACCTGGTCGTACTCGCACTTGAGCACCGCGCGCCCCTGGCTGTCGTTTAAGCCCACTCGGTGAGCTCCCTTTTTCACTATAACGAAGCCAGATTTATTCATTCTTCCCGCTATTATTGCAAAGTTGCCACTCCATAGTCACTTTGTCGGAGACGGCGAGGTCGTCTGGCGTTATGTCTAACGATTCGGGAGTGCATAACTCCGCCTCCTCAGCCCCTTCGATATGCCGCGCCTGGGAATAGATGTGCAGCTCTTGCACGGAATAGTTGATATTTCTCACCTCACCAAGGGAGCAGCCGCAGGCTTTTGCCATTATGGCGGCTTTCTCCTTAGCGTCCTTCACCGCGCGTTCCAGCATTCTTAGCTGCGATGGGCGCGGGTCTCTCACCGTGTAGCCTATGTTTATCTCAGCCTGTTTTAGGTGTTGGCCTATGAGTTTCACTATCTGGTTAAGCAGCACGTTGTCCATCCCCAAGTCTATCTTCACCTGGTGGTTCAGCTGGAAGCCGAGGAACACCTCACGCACGAAGTGCCCGTGGCCGTCGTACTCGTTTTTTGTCTTTTTCTCTATCTCCAAGCGTATGGTCTTTGGCAGGGTGGCTTCCAGCTTTACCTCGCCCATTATGGCAGACAGCTTTTCCGTGTTGCTCTTGGCCTGCACATAAGCCTCCTCGTAAGTGTCGTGCAGACTGCAAAGGTCGAGTTTTACCCTTGTCACGTCGGGCACAACGTGAATGCTGCCTTGCCCTGTTACTGTGATTACATTGTTTTCCATATTGCCTCCTACTTATTATATTCGCCATGTAAAGTTAGCGATAAAGTTTGAATTTTCAAAAATATATCTCCCTCACTATGGCATTGGCATATTTTTCGTAACTTTGTGGGCTGAATGATACCAGCGTATGGCAAAAGTTGACCTGAAAGAACTGAAGATGCGCTACGGCATTGTGGGGCGTGACGAGAAGCTCGACAGAGTGCTCGACACGGCTCTGCAGGTGGCGCGCACCAATCTCTCCGTGCTCATTCAGGGCGAGAGCGGAGTGGGCAAGGAGGCTATACCGCGCATAATCCACGACTTCTCTCTGCGTAAGGGCAAGCCCTACATAGCCATAAACTGCGGCAGCATACCCGAGGGCACTATAGACAGCGAGCTCTTTGGCCACACAAAGGGAGCCTTCACCGGGGCTATAGCCGACCGTGAGGGCTATTTCGGGGCTGCAAACGGAGGCACGCTTTTCCTCGACGAGGTGGGCGAGCTGCCCCTAAGCACGCAGGTGCGACTGCTGCGCATTCTGGAGACGGGCGAATACGTCTCGGTGGGCAGCAGCCAGCCAAAAAAGACTGACGTGCGCATAGTGGCTGCCACAAACGTGAAGATGGACCAGGCCATCCGCCAGGGAAAGTTCCGCGAGGACCTCTATTACCGCCTCTGCACCATCAGCATAAAGGTGCCCGCCCTGCGTGAAAGGGGTTCAGACGTGCTGCTCCTCTTCCGCAAGTTCGCTCTCGATACTGCCACCGAATACCAGATTCCTGAGCCTCTGCGCCTCTCGCCTGAGGCGGAACAGGTGATGATGGCTTATAAGTGGCCTGGCAACATACGCCAGCTTAAAAACATAGTGGAGCAGATGAGCATCCTCTGCGAGGAGCGAACAGTAACTCCCAAAGTGCTGGCGGACTACCGCATCACGCCTGGCAGCGACAGCACAGACGTGGCGGCTCCGGGCAGCACCGCTGGAGGCGAGACGCTCACGCAGACGCTGGAGGTGATGAAATATGCCATAGCCAGCCTGAAGCAAGACGTGGAGATGCTGAAACAGAGAGTAGCCGAACTCAGCGGCGTGCCCACGCAGCAAATAATACGCCAGCTGGAGCCGCCCCGCCCGGAGAACCTGCCAGCCGCCACGGTGGTAAAGGTAGACCAGAGCGCTCCCGAACGCCCAAGCGCGCTTGAGGCTTACGACGAGGGCGAGGAGGTGCAGGAGGACGAGGACCTGAACATAGCCAATATGGAGAAACAAATGATAGAGCGTGCCCTGCGCAAGCACCGCAACCGCCGCAAAAATGCCGCGCAAGAGCTGGGGCTGAGCGAGCGCACTCTCTACCGCAAGATAAAGGATTATGGGCTGGAGGAGTAGTGTGATTCCGCATCGTGGCACGCTGTCGTTGGCTTTATGTCTGGTGTCGCTCCTGCCCTTGGCGGTGGCTTGCAAGGGAGGCTACTCGTTCACCGGAGCCAGCATTGACTACGAGAAGACAAAGACAATACAGATAGATAACTTCCCTATCCGTTCTGCCTACGTGTGGTCGCCCATGCAGAGCATATTCCAGAACAAACTGACCGACGTGTTTGCCCAGCAGACCCACCTGCGGCAGGTGAAGAAAAACGGTGACCTCGTGCTGGCGGGTGAGATTACGGGTTTCGACCAGTATAACAAGGGAATAAGCAGCGACGGCTATTCCTCACAGGTGCAGCTGAAAATGACAGTTAATGTGCGCTTTACCAACAACGCCAACCACGACGAGGACTTCGAGCGCCAGTTCTCAGCCACCTCCGAGTACGACTCTTCGCTGCAGCTCACCAGCGTGCAGGAAGACTTGGTGACCGAGATGGTGAAGGACATAACCGACCAAATATTCAATTCCACAGTGGCTAACTGGTAGACGCTCATGGCTAAGAAGAGTTTGGCAGACTTCCTCTCATCGAACCGCGCTATCGGACCATCGGCGCTGAACCACCTGCGTCAGTTAGTTGAGCGCTATCCCTATTACCACGTGGTCCGCCTGCTCTACCTGCGCTGCCTTTTCCTCAGCCACGACGAGACTTTCGACGCGGAGCTTCGCAAGGCGGCTCTCTATGTGCCGTCGAGGCGTGTGCTCTATAACCTCATAGAGGGCGACCGTCTCAATCCCAGCCGCTCAGACTCCAGCTTACGCACAGCGCCCCGCGCCTCCTCTACCGACGACCGCACCGAGGCGCTCATAGCCCAGTTCCTTGAGAGCCTGCCCGAGCAGAAGCCTGCCCGCCATGCCAAGGTGGACGCCTCGGTGGATTACATAGAGTTTCTCCGCCAGAACGAGGCGGACAGCTCAGTGCTCAGCCAGCAAGGCGGGAGTGGGGAGAAATCAGCCTCTGAAAACGTCATCGACGACTTCCTCGACAACCAGGGACGCCTTGTCCTACACAACCGCAGCGACGAGGAGATGCTCAAGCCTTTGCCCACTGAGCCAGAGGGCGGAGGAGACGCGGTTCTCACCGAAGTTATGGCGCGAATATACATAAAGCAGCAGAAATTTGACCAGGCTCTGGAAATTATTCAGAAGCTTTCCTTGAAATATCCGAAAAAAAACCGTTACTTTGCAGACCAGATACGCTTTTTGAAGAAGTTAATCATCAATAACAAGAATAAATAAACTGAAAAGAAATGTACAGTGTACTTGTGATTTTAGTAGTACTTGCCTCCATTCTCATGTGCCTCATAGTGCTCGTTCAGGAGTCTAAGGGAGGCGGGCTGGCAAGCAGTTTTGCCGATAACAATGCCATGCTCGGAGTGCGCAAGACAACCGACGTGGTTGAAAAAATAACGTGGGGCTTGGCCATTGCGATGGTCGTGTTCAGTGTTATCAGTGTTGGCTTCCTCAGCAAGGGAGCGGCGCAGGGCACGGTTATGCAGCCTACCACCGAGGAGACTGCCCTTCCAGGCATGGAGACCAGTTCCCCGGCTGCCACCCAACCAGCCGCCGAGCCTCAGGCTCCAGAAGCCGCCCCAGTTGAGGAGCCTGCAGAGTGACCCCGGTTCTCGATGTACATACTCACACGATAGCAAGCGGCCATGCCTTCAGCTCCATCCAGGAAATGGCGCAGGCTGCAGCCAATCTGGGCTTGCTCTACTTGGGTATAACCGAGCACGCTCCGTCTATTCCCGGCACCTGCAATCCCATTTATTTCCGTAACTTACACGTCGTACCCCGCAACATCTGCGGGGTTGGCTTGTTGTTGGGAGCCGAACTTAACATTCTTGACACCCAGGGCAGTCTCGACCTTGCCGACGACTTCTGCCTGCGCCACATGGATATACGAATCGCAGGAATACATTACCAATGCTGGCAGGGCGGCACGCCAGAGGAGAACACGGCAGGAATGATAGCCGCCATACGCAGCCCCATAACGCACATAATCTCCCACCCGGGCGACGGAGCGGCAGAGCTGCTCTACGAGCCCATTGTGCTGGCGGCGCATGAGAGCCACACGCTGCTGGAGATAAACTCCTCCAGCCTCGACCCCTTCCGCGGCAAGGAGAGCGCCCGAGCCAACAATCTGCAGATACTGCGCCTCTGCAAGAGCTATGGAGTGCCAGTAATATTAGGCAGCGACGCGCACATCTCCTTCCACGTGGCGGATTATAGGTATGCCTTGCCCCTGCTTGAGGAGACTGGCTTCCCGGAAGAACTGATAATGAACGACAAACCTGACTTCTTCTTCGGCTACACAGGCATACAGCGACCCTGCTGAGGCTCTTTCCCCAGAATAACGAATATACCGTAAAAACATCATACAACTATGAAACACTTATTCATCCTCGCCGCACTCGTTCTGGCAGGTGCCAGCGCCTCAGCGCAAACCACCTCATGGACAGCCGACAACGGCAACGGCACTTACACAAACCCTCTCTTCTACGATGAGTTCTCCGACCCCGATATCATCCGCGTTGGCGACGATTACTATCTTGCTGGCACAACCATGCACAGTGTGCCTGGTCTTGTGATTCTCCACTCCCGCGACTTGGTGAACTGGGAGAACATAAGCTATTGCTTCGACCGCTTCGACTTCAAGGACGACGCTTTCTCCCTGAAGAATAAAAAGGAGGTCTACGGCCAGGGCATCTGGGCTCCCTGCATCCGCTACGCCAACGGGCAGTTCTATATCTTCTCAAACGTCAATGGCAAGGGGCTTCAGTGCTATACCAGCAAAGACATAAAAGGTCCCTGGGAGCACCATAATCTGGCGGGAAAGATTTATGACCTGAGCGTGCTTTTCGACGACGACGGCAAGATTTATGCCATTCACGGTTATGGAGAGGTTCACTGCACGGAGCTGAATCCGGACATGAGCGCGCCAATCGACAGCACCGACCGAGTGATTATCCCGAATGGCAGCGCCGTGGGCGAGGGTCACCACATGTATAAGATTAATGGAATGTATTACCTCATATCCACTGATTATAAGCCTAATGGCCGCACTCTCTGCTCTCGCTCCTCCAGCATCTGGGGCCCTTACGAGACATGTGTCATCACAGCCGATGAGACTTTCGGCTACCACGCCGCTCCGCTCACCCAGATAAAAGGGCGCATAATGCCAGACGACTTTCCCGTGGAGGCTGGACCCCTTGACAAGGACGCCACAGCCGCCAGCAACGCCCACCAGGGCGGCATAGTGCAGACGCAGGAGGGAGACTGGTATGCTCTCTTTATGATGGATTTCCACTCTATAGGGCGCACCGTTACGCTTGCTCCAATGACTTGGGTGGACGGCTGGCCAATGTTTGGTCTCGAGGGCAATCTGGGGCGTGCTCCGCGCACTTGGACGAAGCCTAACATTCCTGCCGCCGCTGACGAGAAGCCCCACGCCCCCTATGAGCGCAACGAGAATTTCGACTCCAAGGAGCTTGGCAGAGTATGGCAATGGAACCACAATCCTGACGATTCTAAGTGGAAACTGAAGAACGGTCGCCTGCAACTGCAGACCATGCCGGCAGAGCAGCTAATGTGGGCTCGCAACAGCCTCACGCAGCGCGCCATAGGTCCAGTAAGCAACACCACGGTAGAGCTCTACACCTCTCACCTCAAGGACGGCGATGTGGCAGGACTGGGAAACATAAATGTTCCTTGCTCGTGGATTGGAATAGTGAACGAGGGCGGAAATCTTACGCTCCGTTGCTTCGAGCAGCTGCACAACGACACCATAGACGAGGCTGTGGAGCTCCCCTCCGACGGGCGCATCTGGCTACGTCTCTGCGGCGATTTCGATAACGACCATGCCCACTATGCCTACTCGCTCGATGGCAAGGAATTCAAGCAGTTAGGCCCTGAGATGCAGCTCTCCTATCAGCTCATCACCTTCCAGGGCTCACGCGTGGCTCTCTTCGCCTTCAACCACAAGGAGAAAAATGGCGGCTATGCCGAGTTTGACAACTTCCAGGTAGACGAGCTGGAGGCTGACCGCAGCGGCAACATCCCCTATGGCAAGACTTTCCGCATAATTAATCTGGCGACAGAGAAGCCCATGTGCGCTCTCCCTCACGGACTTATGTATGATTCCAAAGCCTCCGACCATTCCAAGGAGTGCCAGTTCCGTCTCATAGACAAGGGGGGTGGCAAGGTGTTGCTCCAGTGCGCCGATGGGCGCTACGTCTTTGTCTCAGGCTTTGGTCTCCCTGGCGATGTGCGTCTCACCAACGACGAGTCCAAGGCGGAGGAGTTCATGTGGCAGGATTATCTGAACCACGAGTTCATGCTTTTCAGCACTCGCACTCACACCTATATTGGCAAGAGCCCCACTACAGGCAGCCCCTACAGCATGGATTATAAGGGCAGCGACCCTGCCCGCCGCAACGGAGCCGTTTTCCGTTGGGAAGAGTAAGCGCGCTCTGTAATATGGGAGTGCGTGTCAAAATGGAATCCACCATAAAGACACGAGCGGTCCGAGTGGCGGAGCCACTCCACAGGGGTAGCCGTGGGTCCTTGGACCCACGGATTAGGCACGAGAGAGAAAAGAGTGCC
>JAJPYT010000153.1 GCA_021204845.1 Prevotellaceae bacterium
GTGTATTACTTCTATGTTTCTTTCTTTACGCCGGAAGCTTCAGTTGCCGTCTGGCTTCAGCGTGTCCGTCGAGTGGCTGGGCACCCAGTGGAAGGCGTCCGGGTCGTCGGGCTGCAGGGGCGAATAGCCGCGTGGGAACTCAGTCCGCAGGTATTTGGTGAAGCCTATGCCTTTTGCCAGCAAGCCCACGGTCACGCACTTCGCTATCTCGTATGCCCCGTAAGGGTTGAAGTGCGTGTTGTCCGCCAGAGCCGTCTCCTGGCCCGGGAAGGTGTTTGCCGGGTAATGCACGAAAGCCCTCTTTGTGCCCTCAACGCCCATGGTCTCGAAGAGCTCGCGCGTCATCTCGTGCAGGTCTATCAGCGGACAGCCCTCTCTCTCAGCCACCCATTTCATTGCCTCGGGATAGTCTCCGTGTGTCTCCTGTATGCGTCCTTCGCTGTCAAACGCGCGGCGCTGCGTGGGGGTAATGAATATCGGCTGCGCTCCCCTCGCCCGTGCCTCGTCCACGAAGGTCTTAAGCGCCGTGGCGAAGTTATAGTAAGCCCCGCTGCCGGGCTGCTTCTGTTTCTGGTCGTTGTGGCCGAACTCCATTATTATATAGTCACCCTCCTTCATCATGGAGAGCGCTTTTTCCAGTCTGCCTACGCTTATGAACGTGGAAGCCGTCTCCCCGCTCTCCGCCATATTGCAGAAGCACACGCTGTCCGTGAACCATCGGGTTATCATCTGCCCCCAGCTCGCCCAGGGCTCGTCTGGCTGGTCCACCACGGTAGAGTTTCCGCACAAGAACACCGTGGGCGCCTCGTGGTCAGGCTCGATGGTTACCTCCGTCACTGCCTGGCGGTCGCCCGTTATCTCCAGTGTGAGATAGTCGTCCCAGTTAGGATATGCGCGCTCCCTCTCCTTTATCCGCACGCTCCCGCCCCCCGGAATCTCTGGCGTGCGCTTGTTCACCAGGAAAGAGACGCTCTTGGTCTCGCCTTTCTTCGTGACCTCATTCTCTATGAAAAGCCGCCTGTTCTCCGCTCTCACAGTGGTGCTTCCGGCAAACTTCTTGCAGCCGAGCTCCACTGTCACCCTGTAGTTGCCGTCGGGAACCTGCACGTTCACATAATAATATTCTTTGCCCAGGCTGTCAGTCAGGTTTATCACCTGCTTGTTCTCTCCCTCTGCCCATGCGCCGAGGCAGGCAAGAGCGGAAAACAACGTCAGAAAGCTCTTAAACATGTAATGACAATTTTTTGCAAAGTTAAAGGTTATCTTTGACACTTCAAAAAAAGGAGGCAAAAAACTTGGTCAGTTCACTTATATGTGTTACTTTTGCCGTCGGTTTGCCGATGTGGCTCAGTTGGTAGAGCAACGCATTCGTAATGCGTGGGTCAGGGGTTCGAGTCCCCTCATCGGCTCAGAGCAGGGGAAAGGGACGTGTCGTCTGGCGCGCCCTTTTTTCTTTCACGCCTCCTCTTCCGCGCCCGATTCGGCTGTTGTGTCCAGCGCCTCTCTCATCATCTGTTTCGAAAGTCGTTTTTGCTGCCTTTGCGAGTTGCGTTTGCCCACCAGCTTATATCTCGCTTGCTTGCCCAGGTCGCGGAACTGCTTGCCTGGCCGCCATTTCACTGTCAGTCCCTCTATGTTCCTGGCGGGGGTGAAGCTCTCCACGCTGTCTGCCCCGCGGCAGTTTATTGTGCAGTAAAACGTGCCGAGGTCGCCCAGGTCCACGCGTTTCCCGTCCAGCAGCTGCTCCCTCATGTAGTCCACCACGGCGCTTATCACAGCCCCCACCATGCCGCGGTTGCCCGCGAAGCTGTGTTTTGCCACATCCCTTGCCATCGTTTCCGTCTTCACCCGCTGGGTGTACTGCGCCGAGGCATAGATTTTCTTCTGCGGGCTCTTCTTGCCTGGCGCCGCGGTCTTCAGTCCAAGGCTATAATTTATAGGCATATGAGTTTGTCTTTTATCAGTTTTTTCGTTATCTTTGCGGTAGAGTTTAGCTTCGCTGAGGGTTTATCTTCGATGAGGGCTTTGCCGTTCACCGTTCAGTCCCTTCCCTTGCAAAGATAACGCTTTAAGGTCAGACGCTGAAACAAGCGCGCCGGCAAAGTGGCTTTTTCTCCCGTTTTTTGTGCGAATCGGTCCTAAAAGCCCCTGCCGGAAGCTTCAAAAGGGGACACGTTGCAACCTAATTAGGTTTCGCGTGAAAGCTAATTAGGTTTCCGTCGCAAGCTAATTAGGTTTGGGCTGTAACCTAATTAGGTTTTCATCGAGACACAGCCATCTTAACGCGAAGACACAGCCGTCTTAACGCTCACACACAGCCATCTTTCTACCTATTCTCAGCCGTCTGTTTTTACGAAACCTAATAGACACTATGATATAACCATAAACAGCATACACTTTTTCGTACTATAGATTTGGTAATCTTCCTTATAATTCGTATAATTGCAGAATAAATTTATATCTAATATCATGGAAAGCGTAGGACTAAACGCACATATATTTACTAACAAAGGAGGAAACACTCTAATAAGAGAGTTTGAGGGAGTACTCACAAATAATCCCTCAATAAAAAACTTAGACGCGGTTGTAGGCTTCTTGCGTGCATCTGGTTATTTCTCATTACGTCCATTCCTCGACAATATCAATAAGGCCCGCGTGCTTGTAGGTATCAACGTGGACAAATATAGTCTGGAAGCCAAACGCAAGGGTCTTATGTTCTTGGGAGCTCCTAAAGAGGTGAAGGCGGACTGCCTTGTGCAGATAAAGCAGGACATCGAGAAGGCTGGCTACAAGAAACACATCGAGGACGGCATCTTACTGATGGTGGAAGACCTCATAAGCGGCAAGCTGGAGTTGCGCGCCCACCCATCGAGGAGCATACACGCCAAATTCTACCTGCTCTACCCCGACGGATTCAACCAGTACACTCAAGGCATGCTAATAACAGGCTCGAGCAATCTCTCTGGCAATGGACTTGGCATATCAGAGGACAAGCAACAATATGAGTTCAATGTGAAATTGTCGCAATTCGAGGACGTTAAGTTTGCCAAAGATGAGTTTGAGGAACTTTGGGAGGAAGCTAAAGGCTGTGAAATAACAGCGGAAGACATCAACTCCCAGATTGTCAAAACATATCTGGATGATGACGCTTCACCATATGACCTCTACATCAAGACACTTATGGAGTTCTTCGCCGACCGTGTGGTAGAGGCCCAGACCACCGACCCATACGACCTGCCACAGGGTTACGCCCGCTACGAATACCAGACTGATGCAGTCATAGAGGGTTACCAGATGCTCAAACGCTACGACGGCTTCTTCCTGGCTGACGTGGTGGGACTGGGCAAAACCATCGTCGCCACGATGATTGCCAAACGTTTCCTCTTTGAGAATGGAATGGCAAAAACCAAGATTCTTGTTGTCTATCCACCGGCAGTGGAGCAGAACTGGAAGCTCACCTTCCACGACTTCGGCATCGACAAGTACACCAAGTTCATCTCCAACGGCAGTCTATCGAAGGTGCTTGACCGTGAAAATGTTGACTACTGGAATGCGGAGGAGTACGACCTCATCCTCGTGGACGAGGCGCACAAGTTCCGCACACACACTACCGAAGCTTTCGGCCTCCTCCAGGAGATCTGCAAAATGCCACGCAAGAACAAAGGTAACATCGAGGGACGCAAAAAGGTGATGCTCATCTCCGCCACCCCTATGAACAACTCCCCAGCCGACATCTACCACCAGCTGCTTCTCTTCCAGGACGCGCGCCACTGTACTATCGACGGAGTACCCAACCTCACTGCCTTCTTCAGCCCGCTCAAGACTGAGTTCGACAACCTCAAACGCAAAGACTCCAACGTCAAAGAGTTCCAGAAGCTCGCCAACAGAGTGAGGGAGAGCGTCATCAAGCCCATCACCGTCAGGCGCACACGTACTGATATCGAAAGCATACCTCGCTACTGCAAGGACCTCACCAACTTCCCCAAGGTGGAGCCGCCTAAAGCGAGCAACTACGAACTGAGCCCGCACATTGCGAACCTCTTCGAGGAGGCAATGACCATACTCACCACGAAGTTGACCTACGCAAGATACCAAGCCATAGCATACCTGAAGCCAGAGGTCTCCAACGGACTCTACGACAACGCTGAGCGCATAAGCCGCAGCTTGGCAGGCATACGGAAGAACGGACTCGTCAAACGGCTTGAGAGCAGCTTCCATGCCTTCAAGGTTTCGTTAAGCAGTTTTCGCCAAGCCAATCAGAACATGATAGACATGTTCGACAACGACAAAGTCTACATCGCTCCCGACCTCGACATCAACAAAATGCTGGAGGACAAGCTCACGGAAGCGGAAATTGAAGAGAAGCTAAACAAGAAGGCGGAAGCGAACCCCAAGAACACAACCTTCCAAGCCACGAACTTCTCCGACGCTTTCCTGCATATGCTCAGGGCAGACCAACAGCTGCTCGACCAGATGTGCGAAGAGTGGGCAGAAGTGGGTTATAATGACGACTCCAAGTTCGCCAAGTTCCAGGAACTGCTGAAACACGAGCTCTTCAGCAAAAAGATTAATGACGAGGGGAAGCTCGTCATCTTCTCCGAGTCCATCGACACCGTCAACTACCTGCAGAAGCGCATTGCCAGAGACGACCTGATAGTGGTAACATCACAAAACCGCAATGAAAAATTCAAGACCATTTGTGAGAACTTCGACGCTAACTACCACACCCAGCGCAACGACTACAACATACTGCTCACCACCGATGTGCTGTCCGAGGGAGTTAACCTCCACAGGGCTAACGTTATAGTCAATTACGACACGCCCTGGAACTCCACACGTCTTATGCAACGCATAGGGCGCGTCAACCGTATAGGAGGCAAGGCAGACCATATATATAATTATGTGTTCTACCCCTCGCGCGAGGGAAACCGCGAAATAAACCTCAAGGAGATTGCCCTCAGCAAGATACAGACCTTCCACAGCACCTTCGGAGAGGACAACAAAGTATTCTCCGAGAACGAGGTCATCGACCGTAACCTCGACCATCTCTTCAATGAGGCTATCGGCAAGGAAAACGAGGAGAAGAACCAGGAGCTGCCGTTCTACGAGGAACTGCTCGACCTCTATAAGAACCACCGCAACGAGTATGAGCGCATCGCCAAACTGCCACCGAGGAGCCGCACCGGGCGCAACTCAAGGACTGTTGACGGCGTGACACTCTGCGGTGACACGCTCGTCTTCCTCAAGGTGAACAACCGACGCAAGTTCTTCCTCGTCTCGGAAACAGTGAAGAACATAGACGAGGTAGACGCGCTTGCCTACTTCAAGGCATCGAAAGACGAGCCGAGGGCTGAGCGAATACCACAACACCACGACCACGTGAACTTGGCTCTCAGCGAACTCGACAAGATGACGCAGAAAGAAGCCCAAGAGCAGGAGAACTTGCAAGACGGCCTGACAGGCAACAGGGCAGGAGTGCAGATAACCACAGCATTGAGTTTGCTGGAAAGCTGCATACACGGGCTCGACAACGATGACCGAGACCGCGTGCGCAAGCTAAAGAAGCTGGTCGATAAAGGCACAATAACTTCCATCCCCCTCGAACTGCGACGCATACGTAATAGTCTAAACAAAAAGCATATAAGTTGGGACGAAGCGCTCGACAGGATAAAGCGAATGGCCATCGAGTATGAGCCATACTATACCGAAGAGGAGAACACACAACAAACAGAGCCAGCCAATGCGGAAATAATTCTCTCCGAGTCCTTCACACAACAATAACACTACCTGCCATGGATTACAAAGACAAACTAAACAGACCTTACGAACGCCTCACCTGGCAGCAACTGCTGTTCAGTATATTCGGACAGAAGGTGCAATTGCTCGAAGTTGCCTCGCCGGTAATCGTGAACAGCCAACTGGCGCGGCAAGCTTTCTACCTCGGTGCGATAACTCTCGAAAATGAGAAAAGGCTGGCAGTTTACGAGGTGGAGCTTGCCGACAACGTTAACATCAGCCGTAACCGACGCGGCATACGCAATCTACTTACCTCCCACTGGCGCACAGACTACGTGGGAGCTTTCGTGCTCTCTTACCGCAAGAACGACAGTGTCTACCGCTTCTCTTACGTCAGTTGCTTCTTCGATGTCGACAGCAAGGGCGAATACGGGAAGAAAGAAACCGCCACGAAACGCTACACCTACCTGCTGGGAGAGGATCTCCCCTGCCGCACCGCCGCACAGCGCTTCACAATACTTCACAATAGCAGTAAGGCACTGGAGGATGTCACAGAGGCTTTCAACGTGGAAGCTCTTTCCAAGGAGTTCTTCAGTCGTCTTTTCCAATGGTATCAGTGGGCTTTGTCGTCTGAGGCGGGTGTTACTTTCCCTGACACATCAGGCTGCAATCAAGAAGATGTGAAAATAAAATTGATACGGCTTATTACACGTCTTCTCTTTGTCTGGTTCATCAAACAGAAGGGACTTGTACCTGACGACTTGTTTAAGTCTTCTTTCTTAAAGACCATTCTCAAAGACTTCAATAAAGATTCTCTGCAGGATGGGTGCTATTATAATGCCATTCTCCAGAACCTCTTTTTTGCCACTCTCAATAGCCCCATTATTGATGATAATGGCAAGCCTCGCTCATTCGCTGAGGGTGATTCAAGACAGCCCAAGAATCTTTATAGGTATGCAGAGATGTTCTCGATAAGCAAAGATGAAGTTGTCAAGCTATATTCCAACATACCGTTCTTGAATGGTGGGCTTTTCGAATGCCTTGACAGGCCAAAAGACAAACAACTTAACCCAGATGCGGCTAAAGTCATTTATTACGATGGCTTTAGCCGCAATGCATCAAAGCTTAAAGATAAATACACACAAAGAGCCTTTATACCTAACGTTCTTTTCTTTAATGATGACGAGAAACAACCCGGTCTTATAACTTTATTCAACGAATATAACTTCACCATTGAGGAAAACAGAACTGACGATGTGGAAATATCTCTTGACCCCGAATTGCTCGGTCATGTGTTTGAGAATCTACTTGCTACATATAACCTAGAGACAAGAGAGAACGCGCGCAAGGCAAATGGAGCATTCTATACTCCCCGTGTCATTGTTGATTATATGGTTGATAAGGCTCTCATGTCTTATCTGAAAGCAAAGAATATTGAAGGAGTAACAGAAGATTCGTTGCGCTCGTTGTTTGAAAACAACACAAAGGACTCTGCATGGGGGAAAAAGCAAACAGACGGAATAACAAATGCGCTGAAAGCGATAAAGATTCTCGACCCTGCCTGTGGTTCAGGGGCCTTCCCGATGGGTTGCCTCACACGCATAGTTGAAATACTAGAACTCTTGTATAACCATGAAGTAGACCGTTACGGACTGAAACTTGAAATAATAGAAAATTGCATATATGGAGTTGATATACAGAGTATAGCAATGATGATATGCAAGTTGCGCTTCTTCATATCGCTTATCTGTGACCAGGAAGAAGTCGATCCTAACAAACCTGAGAAGAATTTCGGGATCAACACTTTACCTAACCTCGAAACCAAGTTTGTTGCAGCTAATTCTTTGATCAAAGCAGATATACGGAAATATGATGAGGAACTCGGTATTGATAAAGGTCAATTTGTTATTAATTTCAACAGCGACGAAACACTCAAACAACAAAAAGAGGAATTACTTAAAATTAGGAATCAGCATTTACTCGCAAGAAGTAGAAAGATTAAGAATGATCTCCAACATAAAGATAAAGAGAAACGGAAAGCGATACATGATTATATATTAAGTAGAGTCCCACATCCTAACGAAAAATGGTTAGCTGTTTTGGAGAAGTGCTTGGTTGATCTAAAGAAAGAACGTCAAGTATATGGAGTAAAAGTCTACTTGAACGAGATCTATCAAGAAAAGCAAACTGATCTGTTCGGTAACTACACATCGCTGTTTAGTAAAGATTTGCATGAGAAGAAAAGGGCTGAAATAGACAAACGCATAAAAAACGTGGAAGAAGAAATAAATAAAGAGAAGAGTAAGGGAATTCCACAAAAAGGATATGAAGCTGCAGTTTGTCAGATTACTGAATGGAATCCCTACGACCAAAACAGCGTGTGCAGTTTCTTCGACCCTGAATGGATGTTCAATCTCTCGCGAGGCTTCGATATTGTAATCGGTAACCCTCCATACATACAGTTGGAGAGCAATAGACTCGCTGATTTATACCAGAATGCGGGTTACGAAACCTTCGCAAGGACGGGAGATATCTACTGCCTCTTCTACGAGCGAGGCTACCAACTGCTACGCCCGGGAGGACATCTCTGCTTCATCACTTCCAACAAGTGGATGCGAGCCGGCTATGGAGAAAAGACACGCTCGTTCTTTGCCGAGAAGACTAACCCTGAGCTGCTGATTGACTTCGCTGGCGTAAAGATATTCGAGAACGCGACTGTGGACACCAACATCCTACTCTTCTCGACAGCCAACGACGAGAAAGCCAACGACGAGAAAGGCCCCAACCAGCACAAAACCCTTTGTGCGGTAGCGAGTAAGAAAGATAAAAGTGTAATCACTAATTTGAGCCTTTTCGTT